>CAMETB010000013.1 GCA_945936265.1 uncultured Clostridia bacterium | reverse complement strand
AGAGTGCTTGGCGGCATGATAAACAAAAAAAGCGGAGTTATAATAAACGTTTCGTCCATGTGGGGCGAGGTTGGTGCTTCGTGCGAAGTACACTATTCCGCATCGAAGGCGGGGCTTATAGGTCTTACGAAAGCACTTGCCAAAGAGGTCGGTCCCTCGGGTATAAGGGTAAACTGCATAACCCCGGGAGTTATTGATACCGATATGAACAAATGCCTCTCAAAAGAGGATATAAACGCTCTTATTTCAGACACTCCCCTCGGTAAAATAGGCACGCCCGACGACGTTGTAAACACTATGCTCTTTTTATCAAATGACGCTTCCTCGTTTATAACGGGGCAAATTATCGGCGTAAATGGCGGATTTATAATTTGAGAAAATACGCTTGCATTGACAACAAATTTATTTAAAAGAACGCCTCTCGGCTTAAAATACCGAGAGGCGTTTGTTTTTATTGTAGATTAAAGTCCGCGTTTTACGTAGGAAGTATGGAGTACCTCGTGTGCCTTATGGCTTCCGGGATGTCCGAAATACTCGTCGTAAATCTTCTTTACGGCGGAGTTTTCGTGTGACTTTCTTACATCCATATTCTTATCCGCAGTATAAAGAACTTTTGCACGAAGCTCTCTCAGATTTACATTGTTGCGAACGACTGCCGGCTGAGTCGGCTGTCCGCCACCGTTTACGCATCCGCCGGGGCAAGCCATGATTTCAATGAAATCGACTTTCTCGCCGTTCTTGACGGATTCAAGAAGTCTTTTTGCATTGGCAGTTCCGCTTGCAACGGCAACTCTTATTTCCTTGCCACCGAGTTTGTAGGTTGCCCTCTTTATGCCCTGCGTTCCTCTTACGTCGTCAAAATCGAGTTTTTCGAGTTTCCTACCCTCTATAACCTCTGCCGCGGTACGAAGCGCAGCCTCCATAACTCCACCGGTAGCGCCGAATATAGCACCTGCACAGGAGCCTATGTCAAACGGGTCGTCAAACTTACCGTCTTCAAGAGTTCTGAACTCTATGCCTGCCTGCTTTATCATTCTTGCAAGTTCACGCGTGGTTATTGCAACGTCAACGTCGGGCACGCCTGCCGCGCTCTGATGATCTCTTGTCACCTCAAACTTCTTTGCGGTACAAGGTATTGCGGAAACAAAGAATATATCCTTGGGATCTATGCCCATTTTCTCCGCATAGTAGGTCTTGAACATTGCGCCGAACATCTGTTGGGGAGATTTACAGGTAGAAAGATTATCGGTAAACTCGGGGAAATAGTGCTCGCAGTATTTGATCCATCCGGGTGAGCAGGAGGTGATAAGAGGAAGGTTTTTGCCCTCTTTCATTCTTCCTAAGAATTCGGTAGCCTCCTCCATAATCGTAAGGTCTGCCGTGAGGTTCATATCATATACACCCTCAAAGCCGAGCGCCTTTATAGCGGATACCATCTTGCCCTCAACGTCGGTGCCGGGAGCGTAATCAAAACACTCTCCGATAGTTGCTCTTACCGACGGAGCCGTGCAGATGACAACATGCTTCGTTGGGTCTGCCAAAGCCTCAAGAACCTTTGCGGTGTCATCCTTTTCATAAAGAGCACCTACAGGGCAAGCGACGATACACTGTCCGCATCCTATGCAGGAGGTTTCGTCAAGGCTCTTCTCAAATGCGGAAGCAATATGAGTATCAAATCCTCTGTCGTTTGCGCCTATAACGCCTATTCCCTGCATATTTTTACAAGCCGCAACGCAACGGAGGAAAAAACGTTGTCGCGCAGCGTTTTTTTGAGGGAAGGAATCAAAAACAGCGGGATGACAAGAATGGTCTCTGCGCTTTCTTTTTGTGTGCGGAAAGAACGAGCTCAAGGTTCATCTTTCTCGCATTTCTTATTTTTGGAGTATTTGTAAATATCTCCATGCCCTCGTTTACGGGATATACGCAGGCAGTAACAAGTCCGCGTGCACCTTTTACTTCGACAAGGCAAAGACGGCATGCGCCTATCTCGTTTATATCTTTGAGATAGCAAAGCGTAGGAATATCTATTCCGGCATATCTTGCGGCTTCAAGCACGGTAGAATTTGCAGGAACCGCATATTCTCTATTGTTTATCTTAACATTTACAGTATTCATTCGTGGTTCCCTCTCATTTCTTGTATATTGCGCCGAACTTACATGTTTCGATACAAGCGCCGCACTTTATGCACTTCGTATGATCTATTACATGAGGAGTCTTTACCTGACCGCTGATAGCGGATGCAGGGCACTTTCTTGCGCACATCGTGCATCCTTTACACTTATCCGGATCTATATTGTAAGTAAGAAGTTTCTTACATACGCCTGCGGGACATCTCTTGTCCTTTATATGCGCTATATATTCGTCACGGAAGTTTGCAAGAGTTGAGAGAACGGGGTTAGGAGCAGTCTGACCGAGTCCGCAAAGGGATGCGCTCTTTATGTAGTTTGCAAGTTCCTCGAGCTTATCGAGATCCTCCATTTCGCCGTTTCCGCTCGTTATCTTCTCAAGAAGCTCGAGAAGCCTTACCATACCGATACGGCAAGGTGCGCATTTACCGCAGGATTCATCAACGGTAAATTCGAGGAAGAACTTTGCAAGGTCAACCATACAGGTGTCCTCGTCCATAACTATAAGTCCGCCCGAGCCCATCATTGAGCCGTTTGCAATAAGGTTATCGTAGTCTATTGCTATATCGAACTTCGATGCGGGGATACATCCGCCGGAAGGTCCACCCGTCTGTGCTGCTTTGAACTTCTTTCCGTTCGGAACTCCGCCGCCGATCTCCTCGACGACCTCTCTCAAGGTAGTACCCATAGGTATCTCGACAAGTCCCGTATTGGTTATCTTACCGCCGAGTGCGAATACCTTCGTACCCTTTGATTTTTCAGTACCCATAGATGCAAACCAATCTGCGCCGTTGAGTATTATCTGGCATACGTTTGCATAGGTTTCAACGTTATTTATAATGGTAGGCTTTCCGAAAAGTCCCTTAACGGCAGGGAACGGAGGACGGGGACGCGGCTCTCCTCTGTGTCCCTCTATTGAGGTAAGGAGTGCGGTTTCCTCTCCGCAGACAAATGCGCCTGCACCGAGTCTTAACTGAATATCGAAATTGAAGCCCGTTCCGAAAATATCTTTTCCGAGCAGTCCTTCATCTCTTGCCTGTGCTATTGCTATCTGAAGTCTGTGTACGGCTATCGGATATTCTGCACGAACGTAAATATAGCCCTCGTCCGCGCCTATTGCGTATCCTGCTATTGCCATAGCTTCAAGAACTGCATGCGGGTCACCCTCGAGAACGGAACGATCCATAAATGCTCCGGGGTCGCCCTCGTCGGCGTTGCAGACAACATATTTTTTACCTGCGGGCTGTGCTGCGGCAAACTGCCACTTTCTGCCAGTGGGGAATCCTCCACCTCCGCGTCCGCGTAAACCCGACGCCGAGATTATGTCTATGACTTCCTGCGGCTTCATCTCGGTAAGTACTTTGCCGAGTGCAAGATATCCGCCTGTTCCTATGTATTCCTGAATACATTCGGGATTGATAACTCCGCAGTTACGGAGTGCAACGCGGTGTTGCTTTTTGTAAAATGCGGTTTCATTAAGAGAAAGTATCTCGTCTCCCTTTACGGTTTCCGCATAAAGAAGTCTCTTAACGGGGTTGCCGCCTACAAGATGCTCCTTTACTATTTCTTCAACATCGTCAACGTGTATTCTCGAATAGAATGTTCCCTCGGGGTAAACTATCATTATCGGTCCAAGTGCGCAAAGACCGAAGCAACCGGTCTGAACTACCTGTATCTCGTCCGCAATTCCTGCATCGACGAGGCACTTTTCCATCTTCTCTTTTATCTGCACGCTCTTTGAGGAAGTACAACCCGTTCCTCCGCAGATGAGCACATGCTTTCTTATTTTACCGTCCGTAACGGTAGTTCCGGGGTTATGTCTGCGAAAAGTTATTTTACCCTGCATCCTCTCTCTGATTTCAGCAAGGTCAGCCAAATTCTTAATCATTCGTCGTTTCCTCTCAATTATATTTTTTGAGTATTCCTTCAAGCATATCCGGAGTAAGTCTGCCGTAAACTTCCTCATTCACGGTGAGCACCGGTGCAAGTCCGCAAGCGCCTATACAACGGGTTGCGTCAAGGCTGAACTTTCTGTCCTTCGTTATCTCTCCGCCCTTTATACCCAAAAGAGATTCGAGCTTTTCCATGATCTGTCCGGATCCTTTTACATAGCATGCGGTACCAAGGCATACATTTATCGCATGTTCACCCTTCGGGTTGAGAATGAATTGCGAGTAGAAAGACGCTACTCCGTAAACCTCGGAAAGCGGAACTCCCATTCTGAGCGCTATCTCCTTCTGAACCTCGATTGGAAGGTAGCCGTAAATTGCCTGTGCACCCTGAAGAACCGGCATCAAGGCTCCCTTTTCGTCTTTGTGCTGTTCAATCAGTTCGCAGAGCTTCTTTTCCTGCTCTTCCGTCCCGCTGAAAGCAACGGTTGTCAATTTCTTTTTCATTAGAAATTCTCCTCTGATATATTTTATTTTTTTATTTTCAATGTTTTCTCAATCTTTTCGCAAGCAGCGTCAAGATAATTATTTTCCATGAGTTCTATAATCCCGTTGTCGCAAAGTGCGGCGAATTTCTGATCCATCGGTATCTCTCCCAGAACTTCATAACCGAAATCTGAGGCTACCCCGTTTGCTTTTCCCTCTCCGAAAACGTAAATTTTCCTGCCGCAGTCGGGACATACGACATAACTCATGTTTTCAACAATTCCAAGCACGGGTATATTCATCATGTTTGCCATATTAGCCGCTTTTGACACTATCATTGAAACAAGTTCCTGCGGTGTGGTGACGATGACAATACCGTCAATGGGCAAAGACTGAAATACGGTGAGTGGAACATCGCCGGTTCCGGGAGGCATATCTATAAACATGTAGTCTATGTCGTTCCATACAACATCGGTCCAGAACTGTTTTACCATGCCTGCTATAACAGGTCCCCTCCATATTACCGGTCTTGTTTCGTTTTCAAGCAAAAGATTAACGGAGATAACATCAATTCCCGTCTTTGTTTTAACCGGCAAAATGTGTTCTCCGTCCGATTCTGCGCGTTCTTTGAGCCCGAAAGCGCGTGGGATTGACGGTCCGGTCACATCGGCGTCGAGAATTGCGGTTTTGTAACCTTTTCTCTGCATGAGAACTGCAAGCATCGAAGTAACTATTGATTTGCCGACGCCGCCCTTGCCGCTTACAACTCCGATAACGTGTTTCACCGAGCTCAATGGATTCAGTTTTTCTTTCGGTATTCCGCCTGTTCTCGATGAGCAATTTTCTGAACAGGATGAACAATCATGAGTGCAATCTGACATTTTTTCTTCCTTTCACATTATATCGTCACTATTTTACTACATATTTTTCATTTTTTCAAGAACATTTTTCACATTTTTCCGAAATAGAGATAATTTTTTCACATTTCAAAAAAGATAATTGAAAAATAATTTTCTGCAAATGTCGATTTTTCTTACTTTATTAACTATTTTTTTAATTTCCATTGACAAGATAAAACGCGTATGGTAAAATATACTCGATCAGACATGCACTCGGGAGGATAAGCAAAGTGAATTTTGCAGACTTGCATTGTCACATACTCGGCGGCGTTGATGACGGCGCACGGGATGAAAAAGAAATGAGAGAAATGCTTGATGTTGCTTATGACGACGGGATACATACAATATGTTTCACACCGCACTTCAAGCAGTATGAATTTTCAAGCGTCGCTGAAATAGCGTCTTACAATAAAAATATATCTGAAAGCTTTAATAAAGCAAAAGAATACGCACAGGAAAAATACCCCGATATGAAACTCTTCCTCGGCAGTGAAATAATGTATCATCATGATATTTCAAATTCTCTGCTTTCGTCGTTTTGCAAAGGTATCGCAGGGGGTTCGTTCGTACTTGTGGAATTTGACCCGGGGATATCGTTTTTCGATATGCGCCTTGCAATCTCGAATCTTTTAAGGAACGGTATGCACCCAATAATTGCGCATGCCGAGAGATACGGAATATTTATAAAAAATCCAAAACGGCTTCAGGAACTTAAAGAGCTCGGTGCCTCTGTTCAGGTAAACGCACACGGCATAAAGAAAATTGCCATCGGGAAGATTGCGAGATTTCTGAAGAATGCGCTTAAGCAATCGCTTGTCGATATTGTTGCTACCGACTCCCACCGTCCTGACTCTTCCCCACCTCAGATATCGAGGGCTTATGAAATCATAAAAAAGCTCTGCGGCGCCGACTATGCCGAAAATGTATGTTGCAAAAACGCAGAAAAAATTCTGAATAATGAAAACTAAGGAGAATTCGCAAAATGGATTATACCGAAAATTCAAAAGATAAATCAGAGATTGACATAAAAGAAGTCATCTCATATCTGTTTAGTAAGATATGGATAATAGCGGTCGTTACAGTAGGCTTTGCCGTAATATCATTTCTCTACACCAGTCTTTTTGTAACACCTCTTTACACATCGACGTCAAACGTATTGATATTCAGTAATGATCCTACGATAAATACAATGGGGCAATGGAGCACTGCAAAGTTATATGTCAATATAGGTCCATCAATAGTCACGCTTGATTTTTGTGATGAAATTGCCGATGATCTCAACTCCGACAATTATGATTGCAGCAATATTCTTGGCGAAGGCGTTAAGTTTTCAGATTATTACAAATCGGTAACCGGCAAAGAAAAAATATCGGGGAATGTAATTTTATCGAGTCTCAATATATCATCCGATGATGAGACCTGCGTCGTGGATTTCAAGGTGACAACCTCAGATGCAAAACTCTCTGCAGTAATCGCAAATATCGTTTCTTCATTGTTTGAAGCACGGTGCAAAACAATAATAAATTCGGAATATGTAAGAACGAGCATTACGAATAGAGGCAGAGTTCCCACATCCCCCTCGAATATTCACAAGGTGAGAAATATGGTTCTTGCAGCAATAGTGGGTCTTGTTATCGCCTGTGCAGTTCTTGTCGTTATATTTATGCTGGATGACAAAATAAAAACTCCGGAAGATATAGAAAAGAAACTTAAATTGAGCGTTCTCGGAATCATTCCGGAGACGGGAAACGAAGCATGAGGTGATCAAAGATGAATAAAACCGTTCTCAAAGAAAACGAAAAAATAAATTATTCCATCAAAGAAGCGCTTAAAACTCTCCGCACGAATTTTATGTTTTGCGGTCCCGACATAAAGACCGTTCTCGTCACAAGTTGCATAAACAGTGAGGGAAAGAGTACCATTTCGATGGAACTTGCGAAATCTCTTGCAATTTCAGAAAAAAAGGTTCTGTTCATAGATGCGGATTTACGTAAATCCGTTATGGCGTCAAAATGCACAGAAAACTCAAAAAAGGTTGTCGGTCTTACGGAATATCTTTCCGGTCAGGCAAACTATGACGATGTCTTGTATGCAACACAATACGAAAACCTCTCCCTCATTTTTGCCGGTGCCGTTCCTCCGAATCCGGTGGAACTTCTCGGTTCTTCAAAGTTTAAGGAACTTATCGAAAAGGCACGAAACGAATATGATTACATAATTGTGGATGCAGCACCTCTTGGCATGGTTATAGACGCATCTGTTATTTCTACCGTGTGCGACGGTTCAATAATAGTGATAACAGCCAACGAGATAAGTTATAAATTTGCAAACGAAGTTAAAGATCAACTTGAAAAGAGTGGGTGCAAAGTCATCGGCGCAGTCCTCAATAAAGTTCCCACACGTTCAACATCGTATTACAGCAAGTATTATAAAAAGCGTTCAAAATACGGTGATTATGGGTACGGACATCAAGACAAAAAAAGTACCAGAAATAAAAAATTTGCCAAATAAGAAATTATATCCATTGAACACCAAAACGGCGCATTTCTGTGCCGTTTTTCATTGAATATCTAAGTTATCTGAGTAATCCGAGGTATAATTGAATGAACAATCTGAAAAAAGCGGCATCGTCTTTTCTTGAAGGATATTATTATCCCGTTTTCATTGCGCTCACCGTTCTTATCGGTCACCTGTTCTCCTGTGAGTTTTTTGCCCTTTCAATAATTTTCTTAACCGTATTATCGGGATTTTTACTTTGCGATACTTTGAAATTTCTTATTTCTCCATTTTTTATGGCTCTATTTACCGTATCGCAAAAAAGCGTCGAGGAAGGAAAATTTTATTCTTCATCATTTAAAATTGCCATCATAATCTGCTCGGTCGTCTTCCTTGGTTTTGCGGTTGCGCATTTTATTATTTACAGAAGAAAGGTTGTTATTTCCGAGTTTTTAAAATCAAAACTTTTTTACGGATACATACTTATGTCCGCCTCTTTTCTGTTAAACGGATTCTTTTTCTTTGAAGGCTACACCGCAGGAAATATAACATATGCGCTTGCTCTTGTCGCAACGCTTTGCCTGTCGTTTGCTTTCTTTGCCGTAAATCTCGATTTCACGGAAGATGTCAGAAAATACTTTATTTATGTTTTGTATATTTCATCTCTGCTCATAGTGATCGAGTTCTTCGCTCTTTTTGCAGGTCAGATCCGTTTCAGAGACGGTGAAATAGTTAAGGAAAGCGTTCTTATAGGATGGGGACTATGCAATAATGTAGGTGCAATGATGGCTATACTTCTGCCCGTCCATTTTTATCTTGCTGCCTACAAAAAGCGCGGGTACATATTTTACGCAACGGGTGTTTTGTCATATATTGCAATTGTCTTGTCACTCAGCCGTGCTTCCTTGCTGGTCGCCACTTTTCTCATCGGCATATGCGCCGTCGCCGTATGTTTTATCGGTCCTAACAAAAAGCAGAACAGAATTATTACCGCTTCTCTCGCATTTGTCGCAATAGTGGGAATAATTTTACTGTGGGGCAAAATTTCAAAGGTATTCGGAGACTATCTGAGAAGAGGTTTTGATGACAACGGAAGGTTTGAAATATGGCGTTACGGACTTAATGAATTTGTGCATCATCCGATATTCGGTGCGGGATTTTATAGTGAGTATCCCTTAAATCCCCGCCCTGCTCCGTTCCTTCCTTACAGGTATCATAATACAGTAATTCAGCTTCTCGCAACATGCGGTATTTTCGGATTCTTATCATATGCGTTTCACAGGTTCCAGACTGTAAAACTGTTTCTCTCGAAAAAAAGCGGGCTTTCTCTTTTCCTTGCTCTTTGCCTCTCGGGGCTGCTCCTTACAAGTTTGCTCGATAACCATATGTTCAATCTTTATCCGTGCGTTTACTATTCTCTTATCTTACTTATATTTGAAAAGACGGAAGCAAATTCTCCATCCGAATAACTTAAAAACAGACTGCCGAAGCAGTCTGTTTTTGATTTATTGAAGTTCGACTGGATGAGATGAGAGCGATGTGAAGATACCTCCTATGCATTCAAGAGAATTTATCTTTCCGCCCTCGCATGTTCCCACATCTATCTGATATGCTCCGGGAACCACATCTTCGGATGAAACGACTATAGAGAGTTTCGGGGAATATTTCTTCGGCAGTTTGAGAATTATGCTGTCCATAGCATCTCCCCAAATTTGCACATAGTTTCCGTATACATAAAGCTCTTTTTCTTCTATTTTTGCGAAGAAGAATCTTTGGTCACCGTCTGTCGGTAAATAAGGCTCGTTCTCAGTCGATATTGAAATTACCGTTCCGCCGTTTATAGTGAAACTTCCCTCTCCGGCATCAACATTTTCAAAGAGGTAGAGAGTTCCGCCGTTTACGGTTACCGCGGGAGAATCTATTGCGTCGGATATAGTGACTATTGACATTCTTCCGCCGTCTATGGTTACTGCCGGTGCTTTGAGTCCCTTGTTCGCATTGAGGACGTCTATGTTGCCGCCGGATACCGCAATGGAGGTTACCGCATCGGCACAGTCCTCATTTGTGGACACTACGACTTTACCGCCCAAAATAACTATTTCGTTTGCTTTAAGTGCGTCTTCCGCCGAATCTATTCCGATACTGCCGCCGTTGATTGTTATTTTACCGTCCGTCTTGATACCTTTGCAACTGTTGACAACGGAATACATAGTCATTTCCGGATAATCGGCAGGATCAACCTTGTAATATACTCCGTTTACAAGAACATATGAACCAAGCGTTGCGTCCTCTGCATACGAAGCCGTTGTCTTTATATATACAACGCCGCCGGTCGACATATGCACGTTGACTGTCGCATCTATACCGTCGCCCTCGGAATTTATTTTGACGTTCGCATCACCATCGATAAGTACTTCTTTATCGGTTTTTATTCCGTCGCCCTTGGCGTCTATTATAATTGTTGCTTTGTTCAACGTTACATTCTCGGTTGCGTCTATACCGTCGGACGATGCTTTTATCGCTATTCTGCCGCCGTTTATCTCAACGCCGCCATAGGAGGAAATACCGTTTGTTGTTGCGTCTATCGTAATGCTTCCGGAATTTATGACTACGGAGCCGACTACCGCTTCGAGCGGAGCGGTTTCGTCATAATCTCCACTCTTAAGACCGCTCTTTTCCGAGGTGATATTAAACTTTCCGCCATTTATTGTGAGTTTCTGCTCACCGTATATTCCGTGATATTTTGCGTTTATATTGTACTGACCGCCGTTTATGACAAGCTCCTTGGTATTGAAAATACCGCTCTTGAAGTTGCCCGTTACGTTAAGAGTTCCCGTGCCGTCAAGAGTAAGACCGCAAGACTTTACGTAGATTGCGCCTTTTTTGAGATTTGTTGAGCTGTCGGCAACAGTGTTCTCATTTACAAGAATTATAGTAACGGAGTTGCATTTTTCCGCAAATATGGCTGGTTCATTACCCTTATAAATAAGGCTGAGATTATCAAGGATAAGAACTATATCCTGCCCGGACGCATTTACATATATCTGACCGTTGTTTGACTTACCGGTGAGACGGTAGCAGCCGCCGGAACTTATTTTGTAGGGATTTCCGCCCGATGCGAGATGCGAAACATCAATGTCTGTTACATTTGAGTACTGTTTTGATGTGCCCTCGTTACCGAATATGTCCTCGGCATCGAAAACTCCGAGATTTATCGCCTGATCAACGTTTACGCTGTGCTCTATTCGCCCGGCAGTAGGATCTTTTTTATTATCAACGGGAACATCGGGGATATCCGTTCCCGTATCCGTAGCAGTGTCGGTGTCCGTTTGCGTATCCGTAGTTTGCGTTTGTGTATCGGTTGACGTATCGGTATTCGTTTCCGTGGGAGTATCTTTATCGCAGGAAATTAAAGTTACCGCAATTATCAACGTAAGAATAAGTGCCAATATTTTTTTCAACTTATATTACCTCCGTTTTTCGGTTTGCATAATCATTTTAGCACAAAAAAACATTTAAGTCAATCAATTTTATCAACATATTTCACAAATGATACTTAAAATTTACCCACAACCGAAAAAATCGGTCAAAATTGGAGTGCAAATGCTTAAACCTTCAAAATTATGCAAGCAACCATTCTCTGAAAAATACAATGGCAAGCACAACGCCCAAAGCAATGAAAATTATAGCAAACAAGCAGTGAAAAAATGTTGCCTCCTTGGAAGTTATAGGCTTCATTTTGTAAACAGAATTTTTTAGTGATACGCTTTCCCATTTATTTGCCAGCGCATATATATACCCGCCTGCTAAAACAAACCAGGAAATAGAGGATAATGCGGCTAACCAAAGAACGAAATTTTTAGTAAATCCATAAATCAACAACAAAGTAAATGACAGCACAAACGGCAAAAGACCAAATACATACGTCAAAATTGTCTGCTTTCGTTCTGTTGATTTCCTTTTTGAAATTTTTTCAGACATGATATATCCTTTCGTAGTTGTGAAGTTTTTATTTTACAAAAATGCGGGTTAAGCGCACGACGGACTCGACGTAAGGCACAAGAACAAAGATTATAAAAATCAGTCAAATTATTTTAGATTGCTGAAAAACTTTATTTGAGTTTCAATCGAAATCAACGCTTTTCCTCAATTATTTTCCTTTGCGGTGGTGATGGATTTAACAAGCATTCGGCGGATAATGCCACACTCTTGCAAAAGTTCTTTTGATATTTCTTCGCTTATTGCATTTGAGCCGACAAGCATCTCAATCCAATATTCCGTCTCGCCATATTCTTTCAAGGCTATATGAAATTTATTTATGAAATCTGCTTTACTTGCGGCATAGTTGGCTTCGTGGATATTTGCGCCGATAGAGGTTGCGCTTCTTACGATTTGATTAACAAGCACTCCTCTGCCTTTGCGTGCGTCTACCTCGTCGCAGACGGAGATTGTGTGTAGAGCAAAAGCCTTTGCTCTTGTGCGAAGTTCAGAATCTTTCATAGTCTTTTCTCCTTGTTTGTTATTGGTGAAGTTTTTGCTCCGCAAAAGTGAAGTTGTTCACTTAGTTCACAGTGAAGTTTTACTCACTATGCTCGCAAAGTGAAGTTAAGTTTGCCCTACTTTGCCGTCAGGCGAAACTTCACTCACGCTGTGAACTTCACTGCCGGAAGCAACTTCACTTGCCCGCAAGGGCAAACTTAGTTGTTGAAACTGTTGTTTGTAAGGCAAACAACAGTTTCAACATGGCTTGTTCTCGGGAACATATTAAAAACAGACACGGGGGCGGCGACTTGGTACTTTTCAGAGAGTTTTTTAAGATCTCTTGCCAGAGTGTCGGGGTTGCAGGAAACGTAAATTATTTTTTTCGGGGCTAAAGAAAGAAGTTTATCGAGCATAAAAGGCGAGCAACCCTTTCTTGGCGGATCTACTATGCAAAGGGACACCTTTTTGTTGAATTTTGCGGCGTCACCCTCAAAAAAGGTTATGTTTTTGCAGCCGTTTATTTCGGCGTTTTTCTTTGCGTCGCAAACGGCGCTCGGCTCTATCTCAATGCCTGTTACCTTTGCACCGCTTCTCTTTGCAAGAATAAGTCCGATAGTGCCCGTTCCGCAAAACAGATCGGCACACTCCTTTCCCTTTTTGAGCCTTGCAAGTGAAATGACCTTTTCGTAAAGCATTTCGGCGCAGTCATGATTGACCTGATAAAACGACTTCGGAGATACGATAAAGTCAAGACCGCAAAGAGTGTCTTTTATATATCCGTCGCCGTATATCTTTTCAAACGTGCAGTTTTCAAGTGCGAATTTTTTATCATTGTTTACAGAGTACAAAACGGTTGAAACAGACGGGAATTTCTCCGTCAGTCTTTTTGCGTAAGCACACAGGAGTTCTCTGCTCCCGGCAGATGAAGAAAAAATCGGGCAGACCATAATTTTTCCGTTTTCACCGTTCGCTTTTCTTATGTAAAGCGCTCTTTGGTTATCACCAAGATATTTTGCGGTAAAAGCGGCTATTTCGTCAAAGACGGGCAAGTTGATGAGGCACTTATCGTGCGCCACTATTCTCTCGCTTGACGCTTCTTTATATCCGTACCCGTCACCGTCAAAGAAAAGTACTACCTTATTTCTGTATTTTAGAGACACGGGGGCGAGCGTTTTTTCAACTTCGATATCAAAACCATTCTTTTTTAAGATGCTTTTTACGTAATCCGATTTTACCTTGTTTTCGTTTTCAAACGTTGTATTGAGAAATGCGCATCCGCCGCATTCACGAAAGCACGTGCAGGACGGCTTTATTCTGAACGGGGATTCCTTTATTACGTTAAGGAGTTCGGCATAGGCATATTTCGGAAAGATCTCGGCTATTATTACTTCGCACTCTTCACCGTTTACGGCGCCCCTGACGAAAACCGCCATACCGTCTATATGGCAAACACCGTTTGCAAAAATATTCATACTTTCAATAAAAACAGTATGTTTTTCTCCGATATGAAGCATAATTTCCTCCGAAAATATTGATTTGCAGTCTTTTATGTATTAAAATATAGAAAAGTTCCTTTTTGAGAGGAGATTTTATGAAAGACGCGCATTTTATTTGCCCGATATGCAAAAGAGAGCTTTCAAGAGAGGAAAACACGCTGAAATGCGAAAATTCCCACTCGTTTGATATATCCTCGTCGGGATACGTAAATCTCTTGAACCCCGGCAAGAAAAACAACTCAAAAGCAGGCGATTCAAAGGAGATGATCCGTGCAAGGACGTCCTTTCTTAACAGCGGTTACTACGGCAAAATAAAAGATACGCTTTGCGATATTGTACGTGCCAAAAGCGGCGGTCTTATAGTTGACGCGGGGTGCGGCGAGGGATATTATACGGGAAGTGTTGCAAAAGCGTGCCCCGACTCTTACGTTATCGGCATAGATATGTCAAAATACGGCGCCGAGCACGGTGCAAAATGTGCAAGGCGCGAGGGAGTTTCAAATATCTCTTACGTGGTTTCAAGCATTTTTGATATACCGCTCACAGACAATGCTGTTTCCACCGTTATAAATATGTTTGCGCCCGTTGCCTGCTCCGAATTTGCAAGAATAATGAAGAAGGGTGGGGCTCTTATTGTCGGCGTGGCGGGTAAAAGCCACCTTGACGGACTTAAAATGATTTTATATTCCGACGTTTATGACAATGAGGAAAGCACCGACGAGTACGAGGGATTCAGGTTTATTGAGTGTAAAAACCTTAAATACGAAACAAAAATAGTGGGAAATGACACTATAAAAAATCTTTTTACAATGACGCCGTATTATTTCAGAACGTCGCTTGAAGACAAGAAAAAACTTGACAGTATTGAAGAATTATCGACACATATAGAGGTTAATTTTTATATTTACGAAAAGATCTGATTTTTCAAGAAATAATCCGAAGGGTTACTGCTCTTCGGATTTCCTTTTTATTATTTTTCTTTTTACTGCGGACAGCATCGAACGTATTCTCTTTTTAAAGCGTCTTGAAGGCAGAGATGAAATATAGCGCGCGTATTGTGGGCTATCTTGTGACATTTCGCTCTCATCTCTGAAAATGCGGCCGACCAGCGCTAAAATATCGTCTTTTTTTATACCGTGCTCAACGGTATATTGATTATCGCCGCACATAAGGTATTCGCCGTTTTTGATTTTTACCACTCTGTGCAGGACAAACTGACCGTTTGCGCGCCTATAGAGGACTATATCGCCTTTTTTTATATCTTTCGGCGATATAAGAGCTACGGAGTCCTTCCCCTCGCGTATAAGAGGCAACATACTTGTTCCTCTCGGGAAAAGCCTGAACTCTCCTCCCGAGGATATAACCTCGTCTATCACGCTCCACATTTTTGCAAGGTCGATGTCGAGTTTACTCATCGAGTATTCCTTCCTGCCTTAATTTTGAAATAAAAGCTTCAACATCGTCTATAACGCTCTCTCTTGCGGCGCCATCGTATTCCGAAAGAATCTTATCTACAATTTCGTCCGCATTTTTGCCTTCGGTAAGGCATTGCCATATTATCTTTCCCGTTTCGTTAAGCGTTATCATCTTACCGAATGTTTTGCTGAGTTCTCCGACGGCAACCACAAATGTTTTTCCGCCTACGTCTCTTAATATAAATCCGTCTTTTATCTTCATTTTTCATCCTTCCCGGACATTGCCTCATAGGCGATTTTTGCGGCTTCTTCGGAAATGTTGCAATAAAGGAGCCATGTATCGAGAGTTTTGAGCATTTTGTCTGCCAGATCAAGCGTTTTTACTGCTTTTTGTTCGTCGGCGGGCATAAGAATCTGCCTCATAAGTCTGCTTGCCGCCTCGGGCTTTTCGAGTTTTTCTATTTTATTTTTCTCCGAACGCTCTATAAAGCATATTGATTTTAACGGAGACGAAATATTCTCTCCCCATCCCTCTTTGCCGCACCACGGGGTGCCGTATGCAATAAATTCGCTCCCGTTAAAACGAATAATCGGTTTGTCGCCGTTTATAACTTTTACCCTGTCTCCAAGATATTTTCTCCAAAGGCTTATATGCGTGCTCTTGCCGGTTCCGCTCCTTGCGGCAAAGGCATAAGCCATTTTGTCAACCTCTATTACAGCGGAGTGAAAAACGAGCGCGCCACGCTCCGGAAGTTCAAGGCATATATGCCTGTAAAGACAAATGCTCTCAAGGTATCCGTCCGAAAAATTATTCCCGGGCGACAAATCTCTCTCTGCCTCTATTTCTTCATACGTACAAGAAACGGCAAAATCACTTTTTTTGCCGTTTACCTCATATTCTCTGCATTGATTTTTCACAAAATCGTATTTATTATCGATCTCTATGATAAAATCGGCGATTTTAACCTTAAACATACTACTCCCGAAAGAGCCGCACAAAATAATGCGGCGGCATTATTTGAAATTAACGCTCCAGCCCGAGCCGAGATCGGTGTTCTTGTCCTCACCCTCATCAATTACCGTTTCCGTTTCGGTATCTGTCCCGGTATCGGTTGCGGTATCGGTATCGGTATCGGTTGAAGTATCAACGGTGCCTGAGTCAGTGTTTGTATCCGTGCCCGTGTCATCATTGCAGGAGCAGGAAACAAGTGCAAGCATAAGCACGACGGCTATTACGAGAAAAATATATCTGTAAATATTACGCATACGTTCCTCCAAAAAATATTATATAATCAGTTTATCATACTTTTTATTTGTTGTCAATAAAATTGACTTATTTTGTGAGAAATTCGAACATTAGTCATCAAATATTAAAATACGGGCAATGCGCAAAAGCGCATTTTGCCCGTATCAGTTTATTTTTTCGTTATTGTGTTTCCGTCGGATTCGAGCACGATTGACTGGCGATGGGCGATACCCTCGTCGTCGCGGTACTCGGTTATGTAAATAGTTATATTTTTTTCGGTAAGCCTGTCAATTACTTCTTTGTGCGGATGACCGTAATCATTATCTTTTCCGTCTGTTCTGCCGTCCTCAACGCCGCAGCTTATAACCGCTATCGTCGGATTTGCTTTTTCAAGGAATGCATCGGTTGTCGCAGTTCTCGAACCATGATGCCCGACTTTGAGAACGTCGCATTTAAGGTCGGAAGCTTTGTATTTTTCAACCATCTCTTCTTCCGATTTGTCCTCCGCATCTCCGGTTAAAAGAACTTTGTTGTTGCCGTACCTTGCCATTACCACGACACTGTAATTATTCGTATCGCTTGAGCCGTAGTCTTCTCCGAGCGGAGCGAGTATTTTAAGTTCAAGGTCGTCAACGTAATAGCACTTGCCGATGTTTTCGTGAGCATCTATCAATTTCAAATTTTTTGTATTGATACATTCTTCTAATTTGTCAATAAATGTATTAAACATTTGCGTGGTCTTTTCCTTATGCGACATTATAACGTTTTTGACCGTATAGTTGTCAAGAACGTATGCGGCGGATGCAAAATGGTCCGCATCGGGATGCGTTACAATAAAGTATTCTATCTCTTTGACATTATGGTCGTCAAGATACTTTATAAGTGCGTCCTTGCCGGCTTTGTCACCGGTGTCTATCAAGACGGCTTTGGTTCCGACCGTTATAAGTTCGGCATCTCCCTGACCTACGTCGATAAAGTGGAACTGCGCCACGCCGTCGGGCACCTCGTAAGTCGGCGTTTTATCTTCTACTATTTTATCTACGGTGAAATATCCGCATATTGCAATGATAATTGCAACTATAACAGTAATCACCTTTTCAAACGTCTTCATTTTTCTTTTTGAAACTTTTTTCTTTTTGGTTGCCATATATCATCCTCCTTATGAGGATATTCTATCATAAGCGGAGACGAAAATCAATTTGTTTTTTCTTAATAAAAGAAAAAATTTCATCAAATGCAAAAGAGAGCAAAAACCACAGAAAACAGTATAAAAGGCATATCTGCCCGAGGAAATTGAACGGACGCGCCGAATAGTCCCACACTCCCATGCCGAGATAAATATTTATTATTATTCCGCTGCCGAGTTCAAGCAAAGTTATGCAGAATGCGCCGAGAGCGCAGCGAAGAAGTCTGCTTTTTATACCGAGCGTCATACTTATATTGTACAAAAACAAAAATGCAAGTCCTCCGACTATGAACATGGTAGGGTGCGTCCACCCTCTCCACGCTACCTCTATTAAACAATATATTGCTCCGCCGTAAAAAAAGAGACCAAAACCGAAAAATATTTTTTTAAGTATCTTCAAAAAATCACCCTCTCCTATTGTTGCCGTGATTTTATAAAATCAACAAAGGAAAGGGTGATTTTTTACTTTTTGAAAATTCTCGGATACTTTTCAAGCGAAAGCAAAAGAAGCATACCGAGTATATAGCAGGAAATTACCTCTCCTGCGAAAACTCCCAGAACGGCAATCGGATATGCCTGCTCTATTTTGTACGCATACACGAGGACAAGCGGTACTATAACGGTATTTGATATGACCGTTGGCAAAGGCACCAGCCATTTGTTCTTTATCTTACCAGCGATATATGCGCCGATGAGAGTTGCTATCGAGCCGAAAATAATATCCCATATCTGTGCGCCGAATATAAGATTTGATATAAGGCAACCGATAAAGAGCCCCGGCACAGCGGACGGAATAAAGAACGGCAGGACGCAAAGCGCCTCTGAAAACCTTACCTGCACCGCCATTTTGTCAATCCCGAGCAGGTAGGCAAAAAAAGTCAGCACAACGTACAGCGCGGCAACTATTGCCGCCTGTGTGACATACAGCACTTTTTGATTTTTCATTTTCTTTTATCTCCGTAGTTTTGTTTTAAGTGAGGATGGTCACGAACTCACTTATACGGCATTATACACCGAGGAGAGAAAAAAGTCAATACCATATTACTCTTTTTCGCATAAGATGTATTGATACGGAGGTGATTATATGGAAAACAAAGAAAGCGACTTTATCATTGAAGCGCAGGAGCAGGACCCTATACCGCAGGACGAGAGAAATCCGAACATAGGATTTCTTATAACAAATGTCCGAACCGCAAACGGCGCTCTGCCCGTTGAGGGAGCGACGGTAAATATTTTTAATTCTTCCGCTCTGTCGGCGGACGGCAGCAATATCCCGCCGTCGGACACGGATGTAATTTATTCGATGAGGACAAATGAGTCCGGTATTACCGAAAAGGTTGCCCTCGCGACAAAAAGCAAAGAACTCTCGACGGAGCCGGGCAACATACGACCGTTTCTCTCATACAACATTGCCGTTTCCGCCGACGGATTTTACGACACGGAATTTATAAATGTTCCTATATTCCCGGGCATTACGTCGATACAGACGGTTGACCTGATGCCCGTTTCGGAGTTTGGAACG
>CAMETB010000012.1 GCA_945936265.1 uncultured Clostridia bacterium | reverse complement strand
AGGCGTCGGGGCAAAGAAAAGACCCGTTTCGTTCGTTTTTGCGGGGCCTACGGGCGTCGGAAAAACGGAGCTTGTAAAGACTCTCGCATCTGATCTTTTCGATTCCGTCGAATCTCTTATAAGGCTCGACATGTCAGAGTTCATGGAGAAGCATTCCGTTTCCAAGATAATAGGCGCGCCTCCCGGATATGTCGGTTATGACGAGGCAGGTCAACTCACCGAAAAGATTCGTCGCCGTCCTTATTCGGTAATTCTTTTTGACGAGGTAGAGAAGGCACATCCCGATGTTCTGAACATTTTGCTCCAGATACTCGATGAGGGGCGAATAACCGATTCTCAGGGCAGGGTAATAAATTTTGAAAATACGGTAATTGTAATGACGACAAACGCCGGTTCGGCTATATCGGGTGCTCCGGCAGGATTTTCAGGCACGGAATTAAAGCTTGAAAAGGAAAAGACCGAAAAGGCGCTCCTTACCTTTATGCGCCCCGAATTTATAAACAGAATTGACGAGATAATCACATTCAGGACTCTCGAAAAAGATGATTTTGAAAAGATCGCTCATATTATGCTTGAAGATCTCAAAAAATCGCTTGAAGAGAAGAATATCCGTCTTAAATACACCGACCGTGTATGTGAATATATAGCGGATAAGTCGTACAGCCGCAAGTTCGGCGCAAGAAATATGAGAAGATTTATAGAAACCGAAATTGAGGACAGACTGGCAAATGCCATTATTTTTGAAAATAAGGCCCCCATTGCTGTTGCTTCTTTTGATGTTGACGGTGACTCCATAACTCTTAAATACCTTTGATTTTCATGATATACAAGACAAAAAACGGCGCGAGCCGTTTTTTTGTGTTAAAATTCCAATTTCATTCAAAAAAAACTTGAAATTTTGCTCCGCCCGTGTTATCATTATTATATATACTTAATTTTTAAGGAGTAAACTATGAAGAAGATAATTTCGCTGGTTCTTTCCTTTATATTTGTTCTGGCGCTCATACCGTTTACGGTTTTTGCCAATGAGGACACGGACGAAGAAATTACAAATGTGGCGCCTTTGGGAATGGCGTATTCCTCTAGTGAAAAAAACAGTTTGTGGACTCCTCCGAAAAGTATAAACGACGATAAATACGACTGGCATGGATGGGAATGCCTTTATCCGAACGTCAGCGCGGACCAGGATACCTCCGCAGGCTTTAACGGGGAGTATTGCGGTATTAAATTTCTTAACCGCAAATATTACGAAATACATGAGATAAACATGTGCATAGGCCTGCACAGTCTCTGTGGGCATCAGAATGCCAGATATACCATTGAATTTCTTGTTGAGGGCGCATGGGTAAAGGTTGCCGAAGTAAAGGACGAGCAGGCGGTAGATATAGTCAAATCGGATAACGGAAAGGGCAACATTGAATATTATGAAAGTTACCTTGATGCTATGGAAAACGATACAAGCAATTATCACATAAGGGCTAATATAAAAATTGCTCTCGATAAACCCGTTACGACAAACAACGTCAGGATAACGGTCAGTGATTACGCCAGGAATTATATGGGCGGAGACGTTTTGATTTTCCCCTATATATACGAAGTCGAACTTATGGGCAAGGAAGGCGAGGCACCCGAAATAGATTTGCCAGAGGGCGCGGTTATATCGACAAATATAGCCTATAATTCGCTTGTTGAAGCCTCATCGAGCGAAGAACTTGCATATCCCTATCTCGCAATAGACGGCAAGGGCAAAACCGCATGGAGCCCCGAGACAACATCCGCGGGAGAGAGCCTTACGCTCAATTTTCCCAAGGAATATACGGTTGATAAGGTTGTTCTTAACTTCGGCGAATATCTTAACGGATCATCTTATGAAAATCATTCGTTTTCAATAGAGGCTCTTATCGGCGGAAAATGGGAAAAGGTTGCAAACGGAAACTCGCTCGACGAGAAAAATGAAACTCTTGTCACCGAATATGCTATAGAACCGGTAAAGACAACGTCGGTACGGATAGTTTTCGACAAAGATTCAGACGAGGTACCGTGCGTTTATGAGTTTGAAGCTCATATATCCGGGGAGAAAACGTATTATCTTGAAAATCGCATAACAAATACGCAGATAATGTCCGCATCAAAAGGAAACCTTGCGGTTACCGGTACGGCATATGCAAGCAGGAATTTCCTCCCGTATTCCGAAACTTACTATATAAACGACGGAGGAATTGCCGATACATCATATGTCTGGTTCTCGGGGACTCTTGAAATACCTGTTTATTGCGGAGTAAAACTTGACAGAAAATACAGCGTCGATAAAGTCGCAGTTTATGTTCAGGCTCCCAAGAAAGAGGGCAGCGATATAATGCATTTTGATATACAGGCGCTTGTTGACGGCGAGTATGTAACGGTTGCCAAAGGCAAATCATACGATCCCGACACCAAATATATTACGGTTTATGAATTTGCACCGGTTCTTACCGACGATATAAGGGTCGTGTATACGAGGGGCAACGGTACCATTCCGAACATGCGTGAACTTGAAATTTATTCCGGCGACATGGTTCATTCCATGTTTGAAGGAGTGCCGCCAATGGCAGAACCACCGTCTGCCAAAAGCAACGATGCTTCGGCGGAGCAAATGAGCGTAACTTTTGAAGCAGATACTTTAAAGTTAAGTGCAAAATCCGCTTCTTACGTAAGCGAGAGTACTTCATCAGACAATTATAATTTCAAAAAAGCCATAGTTATCGTATCATGCGTTGCGGCAATGTGCGTATCCGGGGTAGTTATGGTTCTGGTTTTTCGTAAAAATAAAAAAGGTAGTTGACATAAATAAAAGAGGTTCAATATGGCTAATGAGAAAAAAATGGTTGAGCAGATAACGTCTATGGATGATGACTTTGCTCAGTGGTACACAGACATTGTAAAAAAGGCGGATCTTATCGACTATTCGAGCGTAAAGGGATGTATGATAATACGCCCTTACGGATATGCAATATGGGAGAATATACAAAAACTCCTTGATAAGAGATTCAAGGAAACGGGCGTTGAAAATGTCTATATGCCCATGTTCATACCCGAGTCTTTGCTTAATAAGGAAAAAGATCATGTAAAAGGCTTTGCGCCGGAGGTCGCATGGGTTACTTACGGTGGCAGTGAAAAATTATCCGAGCGTCTTTGCGTAAGACCTACTTCAGAAACTCTCTTTTGCGAGCATTACGCAAATATAATCCGCTCTTACAGGGATTTGCCGAAAATCTACAACCAGTGGTGCAGCGTGGTAAGATGGGAAAAGACCACTCGTCCGTTCCTGAGAAGCAGAGAGTTTTTGTGGCAGGAGGGGCATACAATGCATGCCACCGCCGAGGAAGCCGAGAACGAGGCACTTCTTATGCTTAATGTATATGCCGATTTCTTTGAAAAGGAACTCGGTATACCCGTAATAAAAGGAAAGAAAACAGACAAAGAAAAGTTTGCAGGTGCAAAGGCTACTTATACTGTCGAGGCACTTATGCATGACGGAAAGGCACTCCAGGGCGGAACGTCTCACAATTTCGGAGACGGATTTGCCAGGGCTTTCGGAATACAATATCTTGACAAAGACAATTCGCTGAAGTATTGTAGCCAGACGTCATGGGGCGTTTCGACAAGGATAATAGGCGCAATAATAATGACTCACGGAGACGACAGAGGGCTTGTTCTGCCTCCTGCGATTGCACCGTATCAGATAGTCGTCGTTCCTTGTGCACAGCATAAACCGGGCGTAATAGAAAAGGCAACCGAGGTGTATGACAGAATAAGCAAAATATCCCGTGCAAAGATAGACATATCTGACAATTCTCCGGGATGGAAATATGCCGAGTATGAGATGAAAGGCGTCCCGCTCCGTCTCGAAATAGGCCCTCGTGATATAGAGGCAAATCAGTGCGTCCTGGTGCGCCGCGATAACGGAGAGAAACTCACCGTTTCGCTCGACGAACTTGAAAAGATAATTCCCGAAATGCTCGCCGATATAACAAAACAACTTTTCAGTAAAGCACTCGAAAACAGGAAAAACAGAACTTATACCGAGACAGACCTTGACAGTTTTATAAAGACCGCCAAGGAAAAGTCGGGATATATAAGAGCATACTGGTGCGGAGATACCGAGTGTGAACTCAGACTCAAAGAACTTGCCGATGTAACCTCGCGTTGTATGCCGTTTGATGAGCAAGGCGGAGAGGGCAGATGTATCTGCTGCGGCAAAAAAGCCGATAAACTTGTATATTGGGGAAAAGCGTATTAAATTTTCCACCCGATGAGTTAATTTTATTTAAGGAGAGAAATATATGAATTTCAAAAATCAGAGACTTGCCGAGATAATGGCTACAGTCGAAAAGAGAAACCCCGGAGAACCCGAATTCCATCAGGCTGTAAGAGAGGTGCTCGAATCTCTCGAACCCGTTGTGGAAAAGCATCCCGAATATCTTGAAAAAGGTATTATAGAAATGCTTGTTGAACCCGAGAGAATCATAAAATTCAGAGTGCCGTGGGTTGACGATAACGGTAAGGTGCAGGTAAACAGAGGTTTCCGTGTTCAGTTCAACAGTGCAATAGGACCTTACAAGGGAGGGCTTCGTTTCCATCCGTCTGTTTATGAAGGTATAATTAAGTTCCTTGGTTTCGAACAGATATTCAAAAACTCCCTGACAGGTTTGCCTATAGGCGGCGGTAAGGGCGGCTCGGATTTTGACCCTAAGGGTAAGAGCGACGCCGAGGTAATGCGTTTTTGTCAGAGCTTCATGACTGAACTTTGCAAGCACATATCCGCAGATACCGATGTTCCCGCAGGAGATATAGGCGTCGGAGCAAGAGAGATAGGATATCTTTTCGGTCAGTACAAGAGAATAAAGAACGAGTTTACGGGCGTTCTCACAGGCAAGGGGCTCACATATGGCGGAAGCCTTGCACGCAAAGAGGCGACGGGCTACGGTCTTTGCTATTTCGTCGAGGAAATGCTTCGTGATAACGGAAGTGATTTTGCCGGTAAAACAGTTGTTATATCCGGCTCCGGAAATGTTGCAATTTATGCAACCGAGAAGGCAACGGCTCTCGGCGCAAAAGTTGTTGCACTCTCAGATTCCAACGGATATATATACGATAAAAACGGCATAGATCTCGATCTCGTAAAGAAGATAAAAGAAGTAGAAAGAAAGAGAATAAAAGAGTATGTAACAGTTCATACCGACGCCGAGTATCACGAGGGTTGCCGCGGAATATGGACTATAAAGTGCGATGTAGCACTTCCTTGCGCAACTCAGAACGAAATTGATGCGGACAGCGCTGCAATTCTCGTTAAAAACGGTGTAAAGGCAGTAGGAGAGGGAGCAAATATGCCTTCAACCCCGGAGGCAATAGAAACATTCCAGAAAAACGGAGTTCTTTTCGCTCCCGCAAAGGCTTCAAATGCAGGCGGAGTTGCAACAAGTGCGCTTGAGATGAGTCAGAATTCAATGAGATATTCATGGACATTCGAAGAGGTAGATTCCAAACTTAAAGCCATTATGCAGAATATTTACAAGAACGCGTCGAAGGCTGCCGAGGAGTACGGTATGAAAGGTAATCTCGTAGCCGGAGCCAATATAGCCGGTTTTCTTAAAGTAGCTGATTCAATGATGGCATACGGTGTTGTTTGATAAGATTTTGAATTGACATTTTGATAATTTATTAAAATTAACGAAAAAAATACAAAAACACTATTGCTTTTTGTAAGAATTTGTGATATATTAATAATAGTCAAAAAGGCTATTTTGCGAAAATTGAATTAAAATGGACAGGGGGTCTGAAAATTAAATGAAAAAATTTTTCGCATTGCTTCTTGTGATATTTGCACTTCTTCCTTATCTGGTTGCGTGCGGTGTAAAAAAACCCGATAATACCGATAATACCGATACCAAAACGGATACGGCAACGGTTACGGACACAACCACCGACACCGGTAAGGGCGATGATGAAGGCAAAGATGTTACAAAAATATATTCGAAGGAAACCGTCCTTAAAAACTGGGACGGAAAAACCCTTAACATTCTCGCTACGAGATGGTATACGGAAAATCCTTCACCGCCTTGGTCGGTAATAGAGCTTTGCGTTACCGAAAGAGACGATCCATCCGGATTCGGAGCAAGAGTCAACAACTCAATTCTGGACAGGGCAAAGTATATACAGGATACATATGGGGTAAAACTCAACTGGATACAGGTGTCCTATAACGGTGTCCCGAATGCAATATCTACTGCTATAAAGGATAATAAGGCAGGAGAAAAGTATCATCTCGCAATGCCTCGTGTTGTCCAGGCTCAGGATATAGTACAATCAAATCTGCTCTATGATATGGCGTCCAGTAAATATATCGATTTTTCACAGTCATATTTCAGCCAGGCAGCGCATGAGGCATATACAGTTGCAGGTCATACGTTCTATGCGGCAGGCGACAGCAGTTTCCTTGACGAGTGGACTACGGATCTGATTTTCTTCAACAAAACTATGGCTGAAGATCGCAATCAAGACCTTTATGGTATGGTAAAAGCCGGAACCTGGACGATAGATAAACTTATTGAAATTGCAAAAGCCACGGGAGCTGATATCGATGGTGATCCCGAATGGACTGACAAAGATGCTTACGGCTTTGCTTTTACCGTGCCTTCAATGCTGATTACCTCTTCGGGTATTCAGCAAGTAAAAGTTGATCCCGATACGGGTCTTTATAAACTTTCGCTGAATGATGACAAAATCGGTCTTGTTATCGATAAAATAATTCAGCTTCAGGGCGCAGAATGGTGCCGTTCTTCATGGGGAAGTTATTATGCACCCGTAGGCGCTTTGAAAGAGGGGAGACTTCTTTTCCTTCAGGAAGTTGTTCAGCATATTGACGATTTCAATGACGTTAAGGACATTGAAGTAGGAGTTTTACCGCTCCCGAAGCTTTCTGAAAAGCAGGAAGATTATGCGACTACATGCTGGCAGCAGGCAGTTCTTCTCTGCATACCGAGGACTACGGATGACAGAGAATTCTCTGAGTATTTTGTAGATGTCTTGTCGTGGACCGGTCAGGAATATGTAATGAAAAAATTGTATGAGAAATTAAATGCAGCTCTTCCTGATGATGACGGTTTGTCTTTCGAAATACTCAAAGACTACATCTTTGACAAAATAGTTTATGATAATGGAATATTCTATACTTTTGATGGGCTCTTTAAGGATCTTAGCCAGTCGTGGAGCAGTGGTCAGAATAAGTTTACTGAAGTATACGGCGACGCAAGCCTCACGGCAAGATCAATCGTAGACGGTAAGAAAACCGGATGGAATGTTACTTGGAAAAACTATAAGGACTGATTCAATACAATAAAAAATCATCGGCTTTTCTCTCTGAATTCTTAGCGGAGAATTAGCAGCACAAAAGCTTCGGCAGAGAACTTGCTTTCTCTGCCGATTTGTTTATAATGGAACCAACGAAAAGCCTCCCTTGTGTAAAGGGAGGTGCCGAGCGAATGCGAGGCGGAGGGATTGTAAATGCAGAAAGGCAGCGAAAAACAATCCCTCAGTCGCTACCGCGACAGCTCCCTTTACACAAGGGAGCCTATTGAAGCTTTCGTACAACTTTAGGGGTATGGGCTTTGCCCGACGCCTTTGTAATACAAAGGCGAAACTTGCGATAAAAAGATTAAATGACAAAAGGAGATTTTATTATGAACAACCGAAAATATCCGACAAGCTTATTCATTATCGGATTTATAACAAACATACTTTTTCATTTCTTTTGGCTTTTCATTCCCTGCATTATACTATTGATCGTAGGAATATTTGTCAAGCCTTGTCTATATGTGGGTTTAGCACTTTTATTGATAGATATTCTTCTTTCTTTGATAGAACAATTCCGCATTCGTCAAGCATTTCTTAAAGAAAGCGACAACCCTGATTTTCAAGCATTTCAGGATGCATTATCAAAAGACGGAAATTGGAGAGATAATATAGACGAGCTCTTAAATCAAAAAATGTCCGATCCTCAAAATGAAATTAAATCGCACGATGAAAGTGAAGATAAATAAGAAACACCCCCGACAGTCTTTGAAAATCTGTCGGGGGTATCTCTTTGTTTTCTGTGGTTCAATTTTTATTATCCGCAGGAGCGTGTGTTCGGTGATTTCTCCGATAAGGACATCCGCCGTTGCCGATGATTTTTTTTGATGAAAAAATTTCAAAAAAATAAAAATTTATACCATATGTATTGAATTCATTTCATTCTTGTGATAAAATTAAATAAAAAACGTATGAGGTTAAAAATGTCTGTTCTTATAAATGAAAATAACAAAACATATACCCTTTATACAAACTCTTCTATGTACCAGATTAAAGTTGACGATAAGGGACTTCTTCTTCACACTTATTACGGGAAAAGGCTTGATTATTCGGATATGTCATACGCTTTATATAAGGGTGTACCCGGATTCAGCCCGATATCTTCAGATTTTAATATTTACGATCCGTGGGATGATACTTACTCCGTTTGTAACATAGCGCAGGAGATAAGTACTTTCGGTAACGGGGATTTCAGAAACAGCGCACTCAACGTACGCTTTGCCGACGGTACGCTCGGATTTGAACCGAGATTTGTGTCAGCAAGTGTTGAAAAAGGTAAATACAAAATCCCCGGTCTTCCCGCATTTTACGGTGATGACGCCGATACGCTCATCATAACTTTGAAAGATAAGGTTTACGATGTTTATATTCATCTGTATTATGGTGTTTTTGAGGAATATGACCTTATAACGCGCTCCGTCCGTATAGAAAATAAAACCTCTTTGCCTATATATATAGAGAAAGCATTAAGTATGACGCTTGACTTCCAGTACGGAAAGTATGATCTTATATCATTCCACGGTAAACATGCGGAGGAAAGAATGTTCGAGCGTAATCATATTATGCACGGCACAAACTCCGTGTCAAGCACGCGCGGCGCATCGGGACATATGCAAAATCCCTTTGTAATCATTTGTGATGAAAATGCGGGAGAATACAGTGGGAACGCGTGGGGAATTGCGCTTGTATATAGTGGAAGTTTCGAGATAAATGCGTCAAAAAATCAAATGAACGATGTTCGCATCACTGCAGGAATAAATCACGAAAACTTTAATTTTGAAGTTTTGCCAAACGACGTATTTTGCACGCCCGAAGTCGCTATGGTTTATAGCGACAGTGGCTTTGATAAAATGTCAGGATGCTACCATAAAGCAATAAGAAACAATCTCTGCCGCGGAAAATATAAACTTGCAAGGCGTCCCGTTCTCATAAACAACTGGGAAGGTACATACTTTAACTTTAACGGCGATAAACTTGTATCTATGGCAAAGGATGCCAAGGAACTTGGCGTAGAACTTTTTGTTATGGACGACGGCTGGTTCGGCAAGAGAGATGATGACAGATGCAGTCTCGGAGATTGGTATCCCAACGAGAAAAAACTCGGTTGTACCCTTGCGGAACTTGCAAAGAGAATAAATGATGCAGGGCTTAAATTCGGCATATGGTTTGAGCCGGAGTGTATATCCGAGGACAGCGACCTTTACCGCGCTCACCCCGATTACGCTTTCAGAATGCCGGGCAGAAATCCGAGCAGATGCAGAAGTCAACTTGTCCTCGATATGTCTAGAAAGGAAGTTCGCGACAATATATACGATCAGATATCAAAAATACTGCGCGAGGTAAACGTGTCCTATGTAAAATGGGATTTTAACAGTCATATATGCAATGTTTACAGCGCCGACCTTCCCGCGTCAAGACAGGGCGAGGTTTATCACAGATATATGCTTGGTCTTTACGAACTTCTCGAGAGAATCACAACGGACTTTCCCGACGTCCTCTTTGAGAGTTGCAGCGGAGGAGGAGGACGCTTTGACTGCGGAATGCTTTATTATATGCCGCAGGTATGGACAAGCGACGATACTGACCCCGTAGAGCGATTGAAAATCCAGTACGGAACGTCGTTTGCATATCCTGTATCAACTATGGGTGCACACGTGTCGGCATCTCCCAACCATCAGAGCGCGAGAGTCACCCCTCTTAAGACAAGAGGCGCGGTAGCATATTTCGGCACTTACGGGCTTGAACTTGATGTAACGAAGATGACATTGGAAGAAAAAGAGGAAATAAAGCGGCAGATAGCCGAGTTTAAGCGGCATTACGACCTCATTCAGAACGGCGAATATCACAGGCTTATATCCCCGTTTTCCAATGACAGCAACTACTGTGTATGGGAAGTATCGTCTTCCGACGGAAAAGAGGCTATCGTATGTTCCGTAAGGAATAAAAGCGAGGCGAATTATGCAAATGAAATTGTAAAGCTCAAAGGTCTTATTCCTGATAAGTATTACAGAATAAATGGCGGAGATAAAAAATATCTTGGCGGTGCACTTATGCAACTCGGTATGCCTATAAAATTCGACTTCATTCCTTATCCCGCAAACATCTACCATCTTACCGTCTGCGAATGAAAAGCAAATACGATAAAAAGAAAGTGATGTTAAAAAGCATCACTTTCTGCATAGAAAATCGGAGATTTACATATTATTTTTGAATTCTTCTTCAAGCCTGCGGTTGAATTCCTCGGCGGTATTGTAACCCATTTTTTTAAGACGGGAATTCATTGCGGCAATTTCAAGAATTGCGGCAAGGTTTCTTCCCGGGCGAACAGGCACTGTAACGGCGGGAATCTTTATTCCGAGTATCTCGACATATTCGGATTCCAGCCCGAGTCTGTCGTACATTTTTCCCTCAACCCATTGCTCAAACTTTATTACCAATTCGATTTTTTCAGACTCCTTGACGGCACCCATACCGAATATACGACGTATATCTATGATTCCGATACCACGGAGTTCCATATAATATCTTATTATGCTCGGTGCTTGTCCTACAAGAGTTTTTTCGGAGACTTTACTGATTTCTACGGCGTCATCGGCAATAAGGCGGTGTCCTCTTTTTATGAGTTCTATCGCAGTTTCACTTTTGCCTATTCCGCTGTCACCAAGTATCAGAATACCCTCGCCGTAAACTTCAACCAAAACGCCGTGACGCGTTATTTTCGGGGCGAGATATACATTCAGCGAGGCTATAAGAGAGGAAACAAAACTACTCGTTGAAAGAGAGGTTCTGAAAAGCGGTATCTTCATTTCTTCCGCTATTTCAACCATTTCGGACGGCGGATTCATATTTCTTGCAATAACAACACACACGGGCTTCTTTTCGAGGAAGGCATATATTTTTTCTCTGCGCTCGCTCTCAGAGAGACGGCTTAAGTAAATTGCTTCCGCTTTGCCGAGTATTTGTATTCTTTTTGCGTCGAAATACTCGAAAAATCCTGAAAGAGCAAGTCCCGGGCGGTTTATATCGGCACGTTCTACATTGATTTCCGACAAATTTTCCGGTGCATACACTGTTTCAAGATTGAATTCTTTAATTATTTTCGTCAGCGGGACGGAATTTGTTTGTTTATTCATATCGCACCTCCGGATATTACAAATTCATTTTACCATATATAACTTTAAAAATCAACAAAAAGGCGGAATATTATAATGAAACTTTTTGACAATAAGCATAAGGACAGCAAAATTCCGACGATAGTAGCAAATACGAGCGGAGAACTTGTTTATATGAACGACAAGGCATTTTCTGTGCTGCCATCTGTAAAAATAGGCGATGAAGTATCGAAAATCGTAGATATGGATAGTGTAAAGAAAATATCCATGTATGATGAAAAAACAGAGATGGTAAGTACGAGGATAAAGCCATACGGCAAGGCACTTCTCAAAGTTTGCGGTAAGGGAATATTCAAATCAATAGAGATTTTTCTGGAGAACGATAATTCGGATAACAGCATATCAAAAGACAAAGATGCATTTTATGCTTTTTCCGAGGCAATGAGCGATAGCACCAATGAAAATGTAAAAGTGCTTGATTTTATAAATGCCATTGCCGACAGAATAAGTTATAAAAAAGGGTATTCATACAGAAAATTAAATGCGACGTTTACGACAAACGAGGACTTTTACACAAATAAATCAAAGCTTGAACTGGTTTTGATTTCCTGTGCTTTTATATTGAACGAAATAAATTACATAGATCCTATAGATGTTTATGCCGAAAAAGAAAAAGGATTTCTTAGTATAAGCCTTTCGGTAAAGACGGATGAGTTTGGAGATCGTGATTTTGATGTGGCAGAGGAGAGGGTGTGCGCCCTTTTCCCTCAGATAGTAACAAGAAGCGCATTTGTAGATTCCGTGTGCGAAGAGTGCGATATAGACAGGGAAATGTCGTATAGAAATAAGCATGTAATAATAAAATTAAAAATAAGAGAAGCATTAAAAAAGGGAGATTATTCTTTACATTCCGGCGTAAATCTTTCCTTGCTTACATTTAAGGAGAGAGTGGACAGATACGTTGAAATTTTCGGCACCGGAGCAAAATAAAACCGCTCCACTCAATTTGCAAAGGAAAAAACCAAGTGGTATATATTGCAAATTGCAGTGAAGCGGAAAAGGCTTAAAATATGCTTTTATCAACACTCTCCCGATGTTTTTTGGGGCTTCTGCTTATCTGAGAGCAAGAGCAGAGCAAGAGTCAACGCTATGTCATCGTTTTTGTTTTCCGTGTCGCTTGCCAACAGGATTATAAGCATGACGAGCAATAAATCTTCAGGACTTGACTTTTCGAGCATCTCTGTTATTTTTGAAAGACCCGAATTTGCAAAAGTTGATTTTGATTTGTCAGTTTCATAGGATAAAACAGGCGACACTGCCTCGGCGCTTTTCCTATCTGTTCTATCAAGACTTTCAGACTCTTTCGAATTACTTATTTCATCGCTTTCTGAAATATCTCCGTTTGCAGTGCTTTTTGTATTTATTGTATCTTTGTCTTCCGGACTTTCACTTTTTTGTACTGTGCTTTGTATTTCTTCGCCGTCTATGTATTCGTCGGTTGAAGCGTCTTTTGCAATTTCGGGGGGAGTGTCTGATTTTAACTTGCTTGAAGAGTATATCTTTTCGCTGAAGGATGGGGAAAGGGTTATGCTTGATGCGGTGCTTTGCGGTTGCATAATGTGCATCTTAGTGGTCGTATCTTCAATTTTCGCTCGCCCGAATCTGTTGCCACCGTAGTTTTCCGGTATTTCAATATCAGAATAACGTGTAAACATATTTATTTACCTCACCGTTTTTATTATGTCGGCAATCTGCGACACCCTGACAATAGTATCTATCATTTCTTTTCTTTCCTTGCTGACGTATGGTTTAAGAGCGAGGAGAAGCTTTGAACTTCTGCCGCTGTTTGCAAGCAATGAAAGAATATTTCCACTGTCTATGCCGCTTTTTAAAAATGTTTCGGCAGTGTTCGATTTTTCGCTTTCCGACTTTATGTTACTTTCAAAGGATTGTTCATCCTTATTTTCGCTATCGTTTTTTTTATTTCCGTTTATGACGGGCGACAGCGCAGCTATTACATCGGGGAGAGAATTTGTGACATCTCCGCTTTTATTCGATTTTACAATACCGGAAATCTTGCCCATTAAATCTTCATTTGACATTACCGATGAGAGAATATCTTCAAAATTGTTTTCATTCATGTTTGTTCCCCTTTCCGAAAAGTTCGGCGGCACGCGATATATCCTCGTCGGTGAGAGATGAGAGAGCCGCCCTTATTTTTGACATATCCGCAGGGCGCTCAACATTTTTTACCCCATCGGCTCCGCTTTTGGATGCGGCTTTCATGAGCGTGTTCCAAAGTTGGTCATCGTTTAATTTAAGCAACAGATTTATCATCTTTTTATCTATTTTCATCTTGTAAATTCCTCCGTTTGATTATTGCTGATATCATTTTATGGCGTTTACTTTCTTAGTGATACAAGAAACGGGGCGTAAGGAGAATTTTATGAAACTTCTTGTATTTTCGGATTCACATTCATCAAGCGGAAAAATCGAAAAGGCCATAGCTGCGCACTCCGGAGTATGTGACGCCGTAATATTTTTAGGTGACGGACTTCGGGATATTGATTATGTAAAGCGCAAATACCCGGATCTTTGCTTTTTCTGCGTTTCGGGCAACTGCGATTTTGCAAGTGCCGTTTTGGGTGAATCTCTTCTGGATTTTGACGGAATAAAAGTACTTGTTACACACGGTCATAAGTATTTTGTAAAGCATGGCTATGATACTCTTCTCAGATACGCTGTCTCAAAGGGAGCCGACGCCGTATTTTTCGGTCACACCCATATACCTCTTGATACCTGCGAGTACATCGAAGGCAAAAGAATACAACTTTTTAATCCCGGGAGCATAGGAAACGGCGGCACATACGGCGTCGTTCATACAAGCGGGGGAGTGCTTGTCGCAAATATAGCGAAAGTATGAATTTTTTTGGGTAAAAAGTGCCGAAAACTAATAAAAAACTATTGAAATCGTGCATATCGTATGCTAAAATTTACTTAAAGAAAATATTATTCTTTACGGAGGAATAAACAATGGAAAAGAAACTTAAAGTCGGCATTATCGGATGCGGCGGAATCGCTAACGGAAAGCACATGCCGGCACTCAGGAAGATTGACGAGGTTGAAATGGTAGCATTCTGCGATATAATCGTGGAAAGAGCCGAAAAAGCCGCAAAAGAATACGGCGTTGAAGGCGCAAAGGTTTATAAGGACTACAAGGAACTCCTTAAAGACAAGAGTATCGACGTGGTTCATGTATGTACGCCTAACAGAAGCCATAGTTTCATTACCGTTGACGCACTTGAGGCAGGCAAGCATGTAATGTGCGAAAAGCCTATGGCTATAAATTCAGAGGAAGCAAAGAAAATGCTTGACGCCGCAAAGCGTACCGGAAAGAAACTTACGATAGGATATCAGAACAGACAGAGAAACGACTCTCTTTATCTCAAAGCCGAAGCGGATGACGGAGTGTTCGGAGATATTTACTATGCAAAAGCAACAGCTCTTCGCCGCCGTGCCGTTCCTACATGGGGAGTATTTATAAACGAGTATGAGCAGGGTGGAGGTCCGCTTATAGATATCGGTACACACGCACTTGACTTAACGCTCTGGACAATGAACAACTATAAGCCCAAATACTGTGTAGGTACTACATATCATGCACTTAACAATCAGACCGAGACCGGTAACGCATGGGGCGACTGGGATCCCAAAAAGTTTACTGTTGAGGACTGTGCATTCGGCTTTATCGTTATGGAAAACGGAGCGACAATAGTACTTGAATCTTCCTGGGCACTCAATATCACCGAGGACAGAGAGGCTTGCACCACAGTTTGCGGAACCAAAGCAGGCGCAAGAATGATAGATCAGGGCAGGCTTGAAATAAACGGAGTAAAGCACGGTAAACCCTACGTTACCGAACTTGGCGGCACTAAGGGAGTTGCTTTCTACGACGCAGGCGGAGATGACCCTGCATATCGTGAGGCAAAGGCATGGGTAAGCGCAATTCTCGACGATACGCAGCCTGTAGTTCTTCCGGAGCAGGCATACGTAGTCACCGAGATACTTGAGGGAATCTATGATTCCGCAAAGACGGGCAAACCCCATTATTTTGAAAACAAATAAAAATTCACTTACGGAGGTAAGTTCATGAAATTAAGCGTACTTGCTAATCTTTACGGGAGCAAGCCTCTTGACGAGGCGCTCAGAATAATTTCTTCGCTCGGCGTTCACAGCGTTGAGATAGGCGCAGGCGGTTATCCGGGAAAGGATCATTGCAACCCCGCAGAACTTCTTGCCGACGAGAAGAAACTTGAAGAGTTCAAAAATACCTTCAAAAAATACGATGTTGAAATATGCGCTCTTGCGGCTCACGGAAATCCCGTTCATCCGGATAAGAAATTAGCAAAAGCATATGACGACGATATGAGAAATGCGATACTTCTTGCCGAAAAGCTCGGAGTAGATACAATAGTCGGATTTTCCGGTTGCCCAGGCTCGGATCCCGATGCAAAACTTCCCAACTGGGTAACTTGCGCGTGGCCCGATGAATTCTTACAGATAAAGGATTATCAGTGGGGCATCCTCGTTCCGTACTGGAAAGAGATTACCGCATTTGCAAAAGCACACGGAGTTACGAAAATCGCGCTTGAGATGCACCCCGGCTTCTGCGTTTACAATCCCGAAACATTGCTTAATTTAAGAGAGGCTGTAGGCGATGTTATCGGCGCAAACCTCGACCCGTCTCACCTTATATGGCAGGGAATAGATCCCGTCTGCGCAATCCGTGCTCTTAAAGGCGCCATCTATCATGTACATGCAAAGGATACAAAGATAGATGCTCAGAATACTGCGGTAAACGGCGTGCTTGACTATAAGCATTACAGCGACGAAATTCACCGTTCGTGGATATTCCGCACGGTAGGCTACGGTCACGGCGAGGATTTCTGGAGAGATTTCGTAAGCAATTTAAGACTTGTCGGATATGATAAGGTTCTTTCAATAGAGCATGAAGACAGCCTTATGACTATCGACGAGGGACTTAAAAAAGCAGTCGATTTCCTTAACAAAGTTATGATTAATGAAGAAAAGCCCGTCGGTATGCGTTGGGCGTAAGTTGCTTTTTTAATGATAATTATTTGAAAAATTTGTAAAAAAGCGAGGCTTCTGTGAGTAGAAGCCCCGCTTTTATAAATTTTGTATTTTTATTGTGCCGTGTCCGTAACCTCGTCCTCGAAATTCATATCGGAGGAGGGGAAAGTCATATGCTCCTTGGGGTCAACGAATAAGTCGTTTACTTTTAACTCATAGTGAAGGTGCGGCTCTTCCGCTATTTCATTCATAGCCGTCTCCCCTACGGTGCCTATTATATCTCCCGACTTTACCGATGCACCTATAACTATGCCGTCCTGTACATTTTTTGCAAGATTTTTATAAATACTTACCGCATTGCCGGAGTGCTGAATTGAAACGCATGTGCCCATAAAAGGATCATCCCATACCTTTGTTACAACTCCGTCTGCAACCGCCAGAACATTTGAGCCTATCGGCGATTTGATATCTACGCCGAGGTGAGTTCTGTAATCGTTCATAGTCTTTGAGAACACTTGTACATCGTCATTGTAATCCATGGTTATAATGCCGCTTACGGGCAATATAAATGTGGGCAGTTCTTCTTCGTTAAACGACGGGCGGCCTGTGTCGGTATCGGTGCTGTTTGCTCCGGTATCTGTTATCGGGCTGTTGCGGCGTGAAACCGTAGTAGCAATTACGAGCACTACGACGACGGTAAGCACTACCGCTAAAGTAAGGTAAAAAATTCTTGCATTCTTTTTGTTTTCTTCCATTGGTTTTATTGTCCTTTCACATTTTTTTACAACGGTAGTATTTACCCGAGGGCAAAATATTATTCAAAAAACTTTTTTATTTATTGACAAAGAGAGTTTTGTGTGATATTCTACTAATAGATATTAAAGGGACGGTAAGACGGAGGATCATCTTTTCGTATTCCGTCCCGATTTTTAAAAAGGTGTAAAAATGCTTGAAAAGATAATAAAAGATTACGATAAGAGCGAAGATGCTAAAGTCCGGGTACGCGTCGGCAGATTTGCAGGCTTTGTCGGAATTGCGGCAAATGTATTGCTTTTCGGGGTAAAACTTTTTATCGGACTTTTTCTTAACAGTATCTCCGTAATAGTTGACTCATTAAATAACTTGTCCGATGCAGGATCTAACGTACTTACCGTTGTAGGATATACGGTAACGGGCAAACCTGCCGACAAGGACCATCCATACGGGCACGCAAGGATGGAATATCTTTGCAGTCTGTTTATTTCCGTAATAGTTGCATTTCTTGGGCTTGAAATGCTGAAATCTTCCGCAGAAAAACTTATCGGAAATTCCGGAGCGGAGTCTTACGATACGGTGGGAATTATAATAATTGCGTCAACTATTATCGTAAAGGTTCTGATAGCTCTTCTTTACAGGAAACTCGGGAAGCACATAAATTCAACGGCTCTTAAAGCCTCCGCCGCAGACAGTATAAGCGACGTTATAGCAACATCGGCGGTTATTGTCGGCATGCTCCTGACCCCTTATACGGGACCTAAAACCGATGGAGTTATTGGTTGCCTTATATCTGTTTACATAATAGTAACCGGCGTAAGACTCGTTATAGAATCGTCAAATACCCTGATAGGCAAAGCGCCGAATACGGAGTTTATTTCCGAAATAGCGAAAAAAATAAAGAGTTACGACGGTGTGCTCGGGATACACGATCTCGTTATACATTCTTACGGAGAGGGCAGATGCTTTGCCACCGTTCATGTCGAGGTTGACGCAGACGGGGATATAATGGAAAGCCACGATATGATAGACAATATAGAAGCGGACTTTCTGAAAGAGCTCAACATAATTCTTGTAATACATATGGATCCCGTATGTATTTCGGATCCCGAAACCAATATGTTAAGGGAAAAATGTTATAAAATCGTATCGGATATTGCCTCCGAATACTCGTCGCCCGTATCAATGCACGATTTCAGGATAGTCAAGGGCGTAACTCATACAAACGTGATATTTGACGTGAGCATTTCCAACGATATGATGCTTACGAACGATGAGCTTTGCAAAGAAATAGACGAGGAAGTAAAAGCGATAAATCCTCTTTACAATCTTGTGCTTACCATAGACAGAGATTATTTTTCATCAAGGTACGAAAAATAAAAAAAGGAACGGTCACAATAAGTGAAAAAACTGATTTTTACCGTCATTTGTGTATTTGCCCTGGCAGGCGCGGTATTCGCCTCCGATACGGATATGAATTTGAGCGTAACTCTTCCCGACGGGAGAACGTTTGCGTCAACCGAAGCGGGAGAGGTGTTTTTGCCGTCCTATACGGACCCGACGGAAATCGTCTTTAATTTTGCAAAGACGGGTATATCGTACGAGTCACCCCTGACCAATAAGAAAATAGGAATTTCAAGCGGCGATAAGTTAGATATAACCGGATTCAGAGAAAGCGACGGCACGTATTCGGTAAAATTTTACGACGGTGATACGGAATACGCATATACCGTGTTTATATCGTCCTCGTTGCCCAGCATACATATAACTACCTCAATAGGTAAGGACAAAATAGTTTCGCAGTATCCCCAAACCGATACGAACGTAAAAACGGCTATAATAAATAAAAACGGAAAATACGAATACGTAGATACCGAGCATATGCATGGAGAACTCAAGGTCAGAGGAAATACGACCGACACTTATGCCAAAAAGCCGTTTCAGTTAAAATTGAATGAAAAGAAAAATCTTTTCGGAATGGGCGAGGCAAAAACGTGGATTTTGCTTGCCAACTATCTCGACCAGTCGTTTATACGCAACTCCGTTATGTATAAGCTCGGGTCGCTTATCGGTTTGGACGCGTGCGAATTTCAAAGCGTTGATCTGTTCCTTGACGGCGAGTATTACGGAGTATATCTCCTTTGCGAAAAGGTGCAGATAGGAAAAAGCCGGGTAAATATAACCGATCTTGAAAAAGAAAACGATAAACTGAACGCTACCTACGGCAGTATAGTCAGCGTCACCTCGGGCGAGCTTATTGACAAAGGCATATTGAAAGAATATCGCTATATAAACGGAGTTACCGACCCCGAGGATATAACGGGCGGCTATCTTGTTGAACTTGATAAGAATAATTAT
>CAMETB010000011.1 GCA_945936265.1 uncultured Clostridia bacterium | reverse complement strand
ATAACTCCTCATCCACCGCTAACGCGGTCCCCCTTCTCCCACAGGAGAAGGCTTTTCGGTTCTTCCCTTTTCCCTCTTACCTATTACTTTCATCTGCTCCCGCCGTTTTTTAGTCTCTGTGCGTCCATTTTTAAGGGCGAAAAAATGATGTAAAAAATTTTTTCAATTTTGCAAAAGTGTACCACCCGGTACCACTTTTTTTATGCAATAATTGAATTGTGCAAGAGAACAGGTATCAAAGAATGAGGGGGAGAGATGAGTGAAAAAAGGAAGAGCGACGTCTTGCCACAACGGGCAAAAACAGCGGATATGTTATTCGGCGAACAGATGGCAATATCAGATGGCGCAAAAGAAAAGGGCGATGAAGAAAAACTCTTCTCAGAAAAAGAGAGCGAAAAAATCACGCTTACGGAGACAAAAAGCGGGAAGAAAGTCTCTCGGGGCGAGAGGACGGTAACTCAAAAGTCGGGCAGAGAAAAGGAGAGAGTTTCGTTTCCGTCCTCTCTTGAAAAAATTCTTTCGATGCGCATAGCCGAGGGCAGCGTTCCCGAAGCGCTTACAAAGACAGATCTCGGGGGCAATATAACATATCAGGAAGCAATTTTACTGGCGCAGGTAATGAAAGCGTTGAATGGGGACACGCAAGCCGCGGTATTTGTGCGTGATTCCTCGGGCAACAAACCGAAGGACTCAGCCGTTTTCACAAAATCCAAAAAATTTGAGGATCTTTGATAAATGTTCACTTGCACACAACGAGGGGAGGAGAGAGCACGGTAAAAAAGGAAATAACGATAGAGGATCTTGTAAAAAAGAGAAAGCAAAGGTGGGAAGAGAGACACGATATAAATTTCGATTACGAACTGACCTCTGCCATTGCGGATAAAATTATCGACACTCCATCGCTTACAAAAGCGATATTGGAAAAGCCGTATTTACTTATAGAATGCTGTTTTTCGATTGTCGATAAGAAAAAAAGGAACGTTCCGTTTTTCTTAAATGAAGTCCAGCGTGATTTCATAGAGAAGCTCGAGCAAAACGGACGCTCAAAACCGTATTTTATCTTAAAGGGCAGGCAACAGGGGTTTACAACCGTCATAACCGCAATACAACTTGCCTATGCGATAGTCGTAAGAAATTTTGCGGGCTTTACATTAGCCGACAGAGATGATAACACAAAGGCGATATTTATCGACAAGGCAAAGGTTATGTATAATGCCTTACCCGAAAGGCTGAAGCCTACCGAAAAATTCAATTCCGTAAACGAACTTTATTTTGACAAACTTAACTCATCGTGGCGCGTTGCCTCGGCAACGTCAAACGTCGGAAGAAGCAGAACGCTTTCCTTTATACACTATTCGGAAGTTGCCTTTTATCACTGCCCTCTCTCCGACCTTCAGAAATCCATTGCCGAGGCGGCAACAAAGGATGCTCTTTGCATCTATGAGACAACGGCAAACGGATTTAACGAGGCAAAGGAACTCTGGGACGGCGGTTCCTGTGTCAATCTTTTCTACGAGTGGTGGAAAACTCCCGAATATGTATCATGCGAATACGAGTACCTCGAAAATTGCGACGACCGGTTAAAAAACCGCCTTTCCTTCCTTGCCGAAAAGGGACTTTCAAGAGAACAGATGGCATGGTATGCAAAAAAGTATTCTTCATACATAGACAAGGACTCGATAAAGCAGGAATATCCCTGCACACCGGAAGAGGCGTTTGTATCAAGCGGAGAATGTGTTTTCAACAAAGAGCAGATAAGCAATTATCTTGCCGTTTTCGACACAGAAAGCGAAAAAGGATATTTTGAATATCAGAAAAGGGCGCACGAAATACGGGGTATAAAAGGAGAACTTATCGGGTGCGAGTATTCGGTGGAAAATATCAGGTTTGTGCCCCTTGCGGCGGGGTATATATCCGTCGTCGAGGAGCCGGTAAAAGACAGACCCTATGTCATAGGCGCGGATACGGCGGGCAGCGGCGCCGATTACTTTACCGCAAAGGTGATAGACAACACAAACGGGAAATGCGTTGCTACTTTAAGAAAGCAAAGATTCGACGAGGATCTCTTTGCGGAGCAGATATACTGTCTCGGAAAATACTACAATGACGCACTGATAGGTGTTGAAACAAATTTTTCACGTCATCCGGTAAGGGTTTTAAAAAGCCTCGGGTACACAAATCTTTATGTAGCGAAAAACCTTTCAACAATGTCGGACAAAACGGAAAATTATTACGGCTTTATAACATCCTCCGTGACAAGACCGATAATAATATCCAATCTTGTGTCGATAATGCGTGAAAATATACGCCTTGAAACCGACAGAGAAACGCTTAAAGAGATGACGACTTTTATAAAGCGCGACGACGGAAAACAGGCGGCGGCAAACGGAGCGCACGACGATCTTGTCATGGCGTCGGCAATAGCGCACTATATAGCGATAGATTACCCTCACGCCCCGCTCCCGCCTTGTCCCGAATGCGAAGAAAATAATTATATGGAGTGGTAATATGTTTGGAAAACAAAAATTTAAGGAGATTTACGAAAGACTCTCCGAACTTGAATTTGAAAATTACAGTCTTGAAAAAAGGATAGGCGAGCTTGAGAAGCATCTGCCCGAGGCAAGAGAAAAAGACGCGCCGTCCTGCAAGCAGATAATTGACGAATGGCTGAACGGCAAATCATGAGGTAATGTATGAACACGAACGAAAAATATAAAGACGGCGAAACTACATACCTCTGGTCTCTTTACGAGAAAGGGCTTGACTATCAGAACAAAATAGGAATAAGAAGAGATATTCCGGTTTTTGTAAAGTTCTTTGAGGGCAAACAATGGCCCGACTCGACGGAGAATACCAAAAATCTGCCCCGTCCCGTTATCAATATCGTAAAAATGATATGCCGGAACAAGAAATCGTCGATTTTATCCACACCTGTGCGTATAATTTTCAAAAGTTACGATTCGAAAACGGATGTGGAGCGCTTCAATGCCTTTGCGGAAAATCTTTTTAAGGAGATGAGACAGGACGAGGCGGACAAATTGGCAATAGACGACGCTGTTAAAAAAGGCTCTTATTTCTACCATTATTACTGGGACGCGTCGGCGCAGGGCGTTGACGGAGAAGTAGAGGGCGGACTGCGCTGTGAAATAATAGATCCGCTTAACATATTCTTTTCAAATCCCGCGCAAACGGATGAACAGAAGCAAAAATGGATATTGATTTCTTCGAGAGAGGAGATAAAAGCGTTACGGGAATGCGCCGACGATGGCGTAAACACAGGGTCTGTAGAGCCGGACGGCGATGACGGGGACGACAGTTGCACCGTACTTACAAGATATTTCCGTATAAACGGAGAGGTCTTCTGCGAGAGGGCAACAAAAACATGTATTATAAACAAGCCTTTCCCCATAACACCCGATACCGAAAAAGCAAGAGAAGAACTTTTCGGCGAAAGCATGGGGAAAAGCGTCATGGGTGAAGACATACCTTGCATATGGGCAAAAAGCAAAAATTGCGACACTCATGAGGCAAAAATCCCGGAAAAGAGAGAAAAAGCCACACTTTATCCGATAGTCTGCGGTTCTTATGAAAGGCGGGAAAAGAGTATTTACGGCATATCCGAGGTGGAGGGGCTTATCCCGAACCAGAAAGCTATAAACTTCAATATAGCAATGTCGCTCTTAAACGCTCAGGAGGTGGCATGGGGCAAGTACATAACTCTTCCCAATGCTCTTCAAGGACAAAAGATTTCAAATGCGCCGGGGCAGGTCCTTGTCGATTACACCGGCACGGGCGACGGCATAAAGAGGATGAACGAGCAGACTATGTCAAGCGCCCCTATGGATATGGTTGAAACGATAATAAATCTCACCCGTTCTTCATGCGGTTCTTCCGAGGTTATGACCGGGGAAACGATAGGGACGAATATGTCGGGCGCGGCAATAGCGCAGCTTCAATCTCAGGCAGAGTTGCCCATTGAAGAATTGAGAAACGAGTTCTGGCTGGTAAAACAGAAACAGGGCAGGGTAATTTTACAGTTTATGAAACTTTTCTACTACGGCAGAAAATTTCTTAAAACTGTATGCAAGGACGACGGGGCGCCGTTTTGCGTATCCGACAGCTTTTCATCGTCGGACTATCAGTCATCGCAGTTTGATGTAACGGTTGAAGCGACGAGCGGCGTAAAGTCTTCGGCGGCAAGCGATATAAGCATGCTCGACGAATGTCTTAAAAACGGCAAAATAAGCCTTGAAACTTATATAAGAGCATATCCTTCGTCGGCTATAACCAATAAGGAAGAGATTCTTCGTCAGATTGAGCGCGAGAAAAAAAGCGATGGGGAACGGCTCAGAAAAGAAAATGAAGAACTTAAAAAAGAACTTGAAAAATCAAATTCAAAACTCAAAGAGCAAAGTGCCGCAATAGACAAGATAACATCGTTAATAGATGAAAACGAGCGCCTTAAGGTCATAATGGCTGAAAAATATACGGAGAGGAGAAAAAGATAATGTCTGATACGAATAAATCACAGGACATCGAAACTAAAGAGGTAAAAAGCAAAAATACCGAGGAAGTGTCTGATATATCCGAAAAAGAAAGTGAAGTTTTATCAGAGGAGAAAAGCGAAAAGGAAAAAACGGACGAGGTAAAGGAAATCAATCCGGCAGAGCTTTCTCCGAAAGACAAAGAAGAGGGAAACGCCAATAATGTCGGATATACAAAAGAGCAAACCGACGAACTTCTGAAATCTTATCCTTCCGTCGATATAAATGCGCTTATGCAGGATGAGCTTTTTAAGTCGTTTTGCGACGGAAAAGGCGACGAAGTGTCGCTTAAAAAGCGATATGAGCAATATGTGCGTTTCTTTGAGGACTTTGAAAAAAGAAGTTCTTACCGCCTTGCAGCCGCACGCGCAAGCGCAGGATCTCTTGCCGATACTTCATTGGGTGAGGACGGGTATTTTACAAAAGAACAGGTGATGGCAATGTCGCCTGATGAAATAAGAAAAAATTACGACATTATAAGAAAAAGTCAGAACAACTGGTGATTACAAAAAATAATGTATTTTACTTCTTATGAAAGAGGCGCGGCGCCGATGCCAATCTTTTGCGGATAGCAGTTTGTTTCAGGAGCATGGTTGCGTATGCCCTCGTTTTACAAGGGGAGAAAAGACGGATATTTATTTGTGACACCTGTAATTTATAAAAAAGGAGATAGAAAATGGCTTACACCAATTTTATTCCGGCTGTATGGTCGGAGGCAATCAACAGAGAACTCGAAAGGCAGTGCGTATTCGCTCAGGACTGCAACAGAATTTATGAGGGCGAAATTTCAAGAAAGGGCGACAGCGTTCACATCCTCGGCGTAGGAAAGCCGACGATAAAGTCAATTGAGCGCGCAAACGCAAGCGGAGAGATTGACGCGGCGGAAGAAATAGAGGACACTTCCACTATCCTTACCGTAAATCAGATAAGATATTTCAACTACAAGGTAGGGGATATCGACAAAGCGCAGGCAGTCGGCGGTCTTATGGACGCACTCTCAAAGGAAACCTCTGAGGGACTTGCAAACGAGATGGACAAATATATAGCCAATATGGTTCTCGATTCGGAAGTCGCAAAACTCACCTCTGACGACACTGTCATAACAAGTGCAAATGTTCTTTCAACAATTGACGACGCAATAGAAAAACTTCAGGAAAACGATGTAAGTTTTTCGGGCGGCGTTGTTATGACTGTTTCACCGAGATTTTACAAACTTTTCAAACAGGCTTACATAGGCAAGGACACGGATAACTCCGCAATGCTTGAAAACGGCAAAGTCGCAATGTACGGAAACGTTACCGTAAAGCTCTCGAACAACGTTGCAAAGAGCAATTCGGGCGCTACCGACAACATTATGATTCGCACAAAGAGAGCAATTGCTTTTGTAAATCCTCTCACTCACACCGAGGCGTACAGACCCGAAAAATCTTTTGCCGACGCGGTTAAAGGCTTCGCACTTTTCGACGGCAAGGTCGTTCGTCCGAAGGAAATAATCAATATCAACGTTAAGTATGAGTAAGGGAAAACGGCAACAACATTAGGCCTATAAAACTTATCATATTACCTTAAAAATTTAAAATCTCCGGGGACACATTGCCGCAAGGCAATGTGTCTGTCGGAAAAGAAAGGAGAAAAAATGAAACTTGGTGAAATAAAGACAGAGGCGATGCTCCTTATGTTTCCCGACATAAATCTTACATGCGCCGTGGAAAAGTGGGAGCAGGAGGCTGACGGCACCTCTGCCAAAGGAACCTTGTCGGAGAACACGGACATATCGGAGAGCGATTATGAGAACGAGATATCGGAGCTGCTTTTTGCACTCTCGTCAGACCCCAACTACCTGCCGTATATTAACGGCATGGCGGGGGCGATAAACCGTTGCTTTTCATACCTCGAGAGTCACTTTCTGATACCGCCCCGGAAGGCGGAGTTTAAAGACGGCAAGGTAACAGGCGACAAAATATTGTTTGACCTGCCCGACGATGCCTTTTGCGTCGGCAGAGTCACTTTTTCGGGCGACGGGGTATATATCGGCAATGTCGGATTTGAGTATGTCGGGGTAAAGACGGTGGCTGTGTCAAAAATGCGCGGAGAAGGAACCTATACGGTTATCTATACTCCTTATCTTGAAAGAATAAAACGCACGACGAGCGACTTTTACGAAATACCTCTGCCGGACACAACCGCGTCGATGATACCTTATTTTATAAAGGGAGATCTTTTTGCAAACGACGATGACGCCGAGGCGGCACAGGCAAGAGAAATATTTGAAAACTGCATATCGGTATTTGCAAACTACGGTGGTTATTCCGATATGGTCGAGGAAACATATTCAATGGGGAACTTGCAATGAGAGAGAATAAAAGAAAAGAAAAAAAGGCATTTTCTCTTACCGATATGAGAGGGGCGATGCTTTCGGCCTCTTCCAAATCGGACAAAAATCACGCTTCATATATGAAAAATCTGATTTCCTCGGGCGGCGTAAATCATAAACGAAACGGTTGGGAGGAAATGGCGCAAATTTGTTTGCCCGGTGGTGAGGGTTTACAAATAAACGGTATCCACGAATATAAAAAAGCGGACGGAGTGTCCGAATTTATAGTTCATGCAGGCAATAAAATGTTTCACTGCAACAGTGATTTTTCGTCTGTTACTTCTCTTGACACATCAAAACTGTCACTTACAGACACAAAAAGCACCTCGTTCCCGGCAGGAGGCAAACTCTTCATAACCGGATGCGGAAGTTTTCTTGTTTATGACGGAAACGCGCTTTTTTCAATGTATTCTTCACCTCTTGCCTATGTGCCCGTAACAAAGGGAAATATAAAGGCATTGCCGAATTTGTCCGATACCTATGCAGAGGATATAAACATGCTTACGCCGAGGCGCAGAAACTTAATGTGCGGAGAATCATTTGCCGATGATTGCGGCGACGATTACTACAGTGTTTATATAACGGACAGCGCAATAAATCCGGATAAGCCGATAAGTTTAAGCGCAAAAATCGACACATCAAAAACTCCTTATACCGTGACGGAAAATAATGTAAAGACCCTGACAGGAGACTCTTTACTTTATATAGACAATTACGCATCTCAACTTATAAATCTTTTCGGTGTAACATCCGGGGAAAAAATCGTTTTTGACAGCGGGATAACGGAAATATCCGCTGCTTTTTCGGAAGAAATAAGAATAGAGAGCGTCGAACTTTACACGGAAGCAGGAGGAACTCTGCCGGGAGTGTCGTTCTTTTACAAAAAAGAGCAGACCTTTTCTTTTCCGGGGGTGCAAAACCTTCCGCCGTCGAATACATCGGTTTCTTTCGAACAGGTGGCGGGTGTATATGCGAACGGAATGACAATTCAAATTGACGATACCTCGTCATCACTTACCGGAATAGTGATAAAGTATAAAAAAATTTTCTCCGGTATTGCCGTAATATCTTACGATGCGGACGCATTTTATGACAATACTCTTCTTGAGTGCGGTGCAAAAAGCCTTACCGGTGAAGATCTTAACTTCTATGGGAGTGACAAAAATCCTTTTTCCCTTCTTGTGCATGTGCGCACGGGCGGCGAGGCGTCTTTTGGAAGAGTGAGATTTAAATTTGAAACTCCGCCTCCGGAGGGAGAAGAAGAGAACATTACATTTGAATACGAGGCAGTCGGGCAGGATAATACGGACATTTTAGGCGCTTGCTCTCTGGGAGCACAGTTTTCGGGCACAAACGGAGTATCGGAACTTATTCTTTCGGGAAACAAAGAAAGAAAAAACGAGGCTTATTTTTCGTCTGATTCCGAAAAAATCGGGAATTACGGATACTTCCCCGTGAAAAATAAAGTTGTCTTCGGCACGGACAGCGCGCCGATAACAGCCCTTCTGCGCCTTTCCGATACCTCTATGGGAGTTTTCAAAAAGAACGGATTTTACAGATTTGAACTTCCGACAGGCACTTCAGACGGCAATGGCGCCGTTTACGAATATCAAAGTGCGGATAACTGCGGGTGCATAAACTCTCATGTTGCGGTAAATGTAAATTCCGATTCTCTTGTTCTGTCGGGCAGCGGGGTATGCGGAGTCGATTTCTGCACCTCTTTTTCCCCGGTATCACGCTGTATGAGAATACGCTCGTCAGACATAAACGAGTCTCTTCTCAAAAGCGGAGCAAGCGGACTTGAAAATTCTGTTGCATGCGAATACGACGGGAGATACTATCTTTTCACAAACGACGAAAAAGGAACGGTTTATATAGGGGATACGAGATACAAAAATTATGACGGTATACGCCTTGACTCATCGTTTGAGTATGAATGGTGGATCTTTGAAAACTGCCCGGCAAGCGCTCTTTGCGTTGCCGACGGCAAAATTTATATGGGCAGAGATGACGGCAGAATATGCACTTTCGGCGACACATATGCGGATAAAATGTATAAAAAAGCAAAAACAAACGACTTTATTTATGACTTTGAAAACGGTACAATTGCCTTTAATTCCTCTTTCGGAGCGAAGGAAAACGACGCTGTAATTCTCGGTTATCATCTTATTGAGGTATCGCCGTCGGTGACATTGTACGATAAAGAAAACGGAGAGATAAAACTCAGCGAAAGCGAATTTTTCACATCTTCTGAAAACGGTGAAAAAGCCGTAAATATATTTGAGGGGGACAAGGTAAAAATTACGTTTATTCAGAACGGAAACGAGGTAATTTCTACGGAAACTTATGAAATTACCGACACTGACCCCGAAAAATGTACATTTCTGATAAGTGGCTCTGCCTTGCCTGATTCTGTTCTGGGAGTATATATTGAAAAGAAAAGCGACAGTTACACGCTGAAACCGTCAGCCGACGGAGATTTTATTCTTGAAAAAAACGGGCGCATAGTCCTTTTAAAAGACAGTTTGCAGGCCATTGAGATTAAAAAGGAGATTTTGCAAAATGTAGTTGCCGAGTATGTGACCTTTCCGTTTGATTTCGGAACGCATGTAAGAACAAAAAATCTGCACGCCCTTTCAGTTTCATACTCTCCGGGTGGAGAAAAAATGAAATTCGGATACATCACAAGAAACGGCGATGCGGTGACAAATGATACTCAAAAAGACGGATTTGATTTCGGAGATATCAATTTTCATTCATTCTCATTGTCACGGAATCTTGAAACGAGCAGAACGATAAGGGTTTTTGAGAGAAATTTCAACTATATAAAATTCGTCTTTTTCTCGGATGAAAATGACGATATGTCGCCGCTTTCTGTGTCGGCAATATACACGGTAAATGACAAAATTACGATAGGGGTGTCATAATGGACGAAAAAAATTATACGATAAGCGACGAGGAGCTGAATAAGATTCTTTTAAGCTCTCCGCTGACATTGCCCGATTCCCCGAGCAGTGCGGGCATGAGCGCAGGGCAGATAAAAAAGCATTTCTATAAATTCATAATATCGCTTGTGAAAAAAATAAATGAAAAGATAACCGGTATCATGGACGGAATAAACGGTTCGGTTATGGCGCATGATACATCCGCAATCTCCCATGTTGATATGCGCAATGAGATATCATCTCTCGAAGCGTCGACAGAGGCGCTCTCGGAGGTTGATGGGGCACTCGGCAATCAGATAACGTCAAGTGTTTCAGAACATAACTCGTCTACCTCGGCGCACAATGATATAAGGCAGGCGGTAAGAGATGCCGAAGACAAGGCGCAAAACGCTCTTACCATTGCACAGGGGAGATCCAAGGCGGTGGTATATGATAGCGTAAGCGAACTTGTTACTGTGCTGGCGGGCGGGCTTAATTCTCTCTCTGTCGGGGATTCGGTTTACATAAAGGAACAGGGAGTACCTGATTTCTGGGTGAGCAAAAAATATGATGAGGTACAGACATCAAACGTGCCGGAGAGCATTTTTGCAGGCTGCACGCTGACGGCGGGATATTACGAACTTGTCGGAGTTGAGAGCGGGGTCGATACAAGCGTATTTGCAAAAGGGGCGGATCTTGATGCACTTGCCGAGGTTGTATCGGGCAAGGAAAACGCAAGAATATTGCAGACATCAACGGGCGACGTAACTCTTGATGACGGGAAAGAGTATGACTGCGGAACAAGGACGTCACTAACCCTGAACTTACCTGATATTTTGCCTGACGGATATGACGTTATAATAAACTTCATAAGCGGAGCAACTGCGACGACGCTTGACGTACCCGAAAATCTTGTTTTCAAGGGGGACGATTGTTCGGGCGGTCATCTTTATCCCATTAAAAATCGCATTTATGAGATAAATATAAAGAAAATCTGCTCCGTCCCCGTAGGTGTGGTATCCTCGGTTGACTATGAGGTGATAGAGTGAGATATTTCGATTTTCACAGAAGGCGCCTTGCATGGAAAAATCATATAAGCGGCGCGCCGTCAACCGTTTCGGGCACCGGGAGCGTTATGCTTAGCGCAACCTCGGGCAGCAGAATATCCGCACTTGAAATCGAGGGTAATACATATCAGGAAACTTCGGCTATCGAACAGCCGGTATCCGCAGCCGATTTTATCCCAACGGGAAGCGATTATATCACTTATTATGTAACAACCGGGCAGTTTACCGCTTTGCAGGAGTGGGCTGACGAAAACAGTTATTCGGGCGATTTTAATTTATCAGTTTCCAAAGAAGGCACGGGCGAAATTCCGACAGGCTTTGCCGTAATAGTGGGAAATTCTCTTGATGATATCCTTGTGGGTAGCAATACGACGACTATATATTACAAGTCTGACAGTGAAAGCAAGGGTACCGCCACCATAAATCTCAGTGACACGGTATATGTAGGAATAGGTAATACAAACGAAGGTGTGGGCGACAATGCAAGCGAGTATCTCGATTTGTTTCTGAGCAATTTTACATTATGTATCCAACCCACCGGGCAAGAAGTTACACCCTCACCCATGAGCCCATCTGCCGTAAAAAGTTCAAATGACAGCACAACGGTAATTACATTGCAAGGCAAAAATTTGATAAAATATCCTTATTATGATGCAGCGGAAACATCTAACGGCGTGACGTTTATATATAATGATGACGGAAGCGTTACATTAAAAGGAACGGCAACAGCAAACGCATATAGGAGAATAAGCAGGAACTTGCAACTTGACGGTGGCTCATATACGTTAAGCGGCGGAACTGTGGGCGTAATAGTCAACTGTTTCAAAGATAATGCCTGGTTTGGTCAATCGGCTTCGACGGGTGATTTTTCCTTCACTATCGCAGATGGCGGAGAAACCCTTGACACCGTTTCCGTGTATGTAAATAGCGGTACAACCGTTGATACTACGATATATCCGCAAATTGAAAAAGGGAATATCGCCACGGCATATGAGCCGTATTTCAACAAAACGGTTTCAATTCCGTCAAGCGTCACTCTATCCGACGGAGCAAGCCTTGCAATGAACCTTGCAAAAGTCGGTAACAAGGCTGACAAATTGAACTTAAAAGGGGCAAGAGTGATTTATTCTCAGAATACGGAGAGGATAACGCTTACCGGTGAGGAGAGCGGCTGGAGCGAGACAGACGGAAAATATAAGTATTCGCCCGGCAAAACTCTCATTGCAAATTCGGGCTACTGTACTCATTTTATACTTTCAGGCACCGGCGAGAACAATACATTCGGAGTTAAGAGCGACGGCATAACGTTCAAAACGGATATTGCAGACAGTCTTGAAAACTTCAAGGTGTGGCTAAAAGCGCAGTCCGACGCGGGAAATGCGGTTCAGGTGACGGTTGCGCTTGCAAGCCCCGTGGAATACGATATTACGAAAACCGATTTTGCAAGGGATTTACTCGCTCTCGAAACATCAAGAGGACATAATCTTACGCTTAAAGCGGATGCGGATATTGCGCCGTCATCTATTGTGTGCGAGTATTATTCGCTTGAAAACGAGGACAAACAAACCGTTGCGGTAAGGTGCGAAAAAGCGGACGGCACGCTCCTTCGCGACCCAGTTTTGCGCGAGGTGAGAAAAAGCACGCTTTACACGGTAAAAGCACCCGAAATTGACGGGTACGTGTCCGACAAAGCCTCGGAAAGCGCGGACGCTTCGTTTACAACCGAGATAAAATTTATATATACGGAGGTAGAAAAATGATATACAAAGAGGTATATAAGCTAAGTGACGGCGTGCTTGTAAGAAACGTCGGAAACAAGGTAAGTTACATAGGCGAAAACGGCAAAAAGAGGACGGTTACCAATCCGACAAGAAAAGATTTCTTAAAAGCCGGATACAAGATAAAGAGATATAGCGAAGTGCCCGAATACGACCCTGAAACAGAGGAACTTTGCGAGGTTGTCTCCGACGGCAAAGAGTTCTGGAGAATTTCTTTTTCCGTTACTCAAAAGTGTCGTCAGGAATAAAAAATCCCGATGTGTATCGGGGAAAGGAGAAAAAATGAAGAAAATATTCTTATCTTTTATAATGGTTTCATGCTTGATTTTTATGATGATGAGCTTTGCGTCTCCCATTTGCGCCGTCGGTGAAAATGAGAAAATAAGCGACACAGATATGGGGAAAAGTGAGATTTCGGTATATATAACGGAAAAAATAATGCCGGTTGCGGCAGGAGTTTTAACATCTGTTTGCATTTTTATCGGCGCTCTTTGGAAAATATGTCAGGTGCTCTCTTCAATGAAGGGCTCGAAGGAACTTTTCGGCAAAGCGCAATCCGGTATTGACAAAGCGGTTGAAAATATAGGTATGTCGGTAAAGGACGAGGTTTTGGGAATAACGGAGCAGACAAAGAGTTTGCCCGAACTTTCAGAAAATGTAACGGAACTTAAAAAAGAAACCGAAACTCTTATTGAGGAGTGCAAAACGCTCGCAAAAATGATTTCCATAGGCTTCGGCGCAAATCGTGACCTTGTAAAAAACGGAAGTGCAAGGGAAATACAGCGGCTTACGGAGTTATCCGATGAAATTTTATCTTCCGTATCCGAAAATTCGGGGGAGAGTGTATGAAAAATACAGAAGAGATCGTAAAATCGGGAGAGAAAACAACGAAAAAAGAATTGAGCGTCAGAAAGAAAAAGCGCATTATTGCATTTTTGTATATTCTTTCGTTTTTTGTCAGCATATCTCCGGTGTGCATATATGTACTTATCAACAAAGACAGATACGTGACCGGAATATCGGAAGGTGTAAAACTTGCGGCGGGAAGTATTATCGCTCTTATGCTTGTAGGCATGAAAACGCTCGGCAAACTGAAGGTAAGTTCAAGGGCTGCTTTCTTTGCACTTTGCGGTTTGCTCGGATATTTGCTTGAGCCAATAATATGCGATGTATGCGTCCTTTGTATGCTTGCACTTCTCGGTGAGATAGCCGATTTCTTTGTCGGTATACCGATAAAGCGCCTTAAAGAGTCATTGTCATCGGATATTTCTGCTGAAAAAACCGCCGCTAAAATTGAGGAAGTAATAAACAGGTATTACAGGGGTTCTTAAAATGGATGATTTCAAAAAATTCGTTTTTAAAAACATAGGATTTGCACTTATTCTTGCCGTTTCCGCTCTTTATATCGTCAAGGGACTTTTCACTCTTGACGAGAGCGGACTTTCGGTCTTTGAAATAATCGGCAACAGCGCTCTTTCCATGGCTGTCGGCTTTTCAATGAATTTTATATTCAGGCAAAGCGGAATACTGTATGCGCAGGATGACAGGGAGGTTATAGAGACGAACAACCTTCACGAAAAAATAATAGATGAGATAACGCCGTACATAGATCTTTTAGACGGTTTTTGCGAGACTGAAAATGCAGAAGCAAAAAAGTCCTTGCGCAAAAAACTCCTGTCGCAAACGTCGCTCAGATATGACGATTGCTTTGACGAAAACGGGCATGCAAAAGAGATAAAAACATCTTTTATCTACACGGGTAAGGATAAAAAAGAGAAAAGAGACGCGCTTAAAAAGCACAGACACGACATGAAAATTTACAAAAAAGCGCTGTATCTCAAAATGACCTTGCTTACGCCGTCATCTCTTACAACTGACGGAATAAACGGGAACGATCCGTTTGATTTCGGAGAAACGGCAACGCGGTATCAGGCAAAAAAGAGCGGATGCGACGTAGTAACAAGGCTTCTTTTCGGAGTCCTTTTCGGATATTATACATTCCGCAAGCTTGACGGTGCGTCTCTCGATTCGATTTTATGGAACGCCTTGCAGGTTGCAATATACATGATTTTCGGCGTGATACAGATGCTCGGAGCATATATTTTTGTAAAGACTGACGACAGATACCGCATTGTCAGAAAGATAGACAAGTTGCAGAAGTTCAGAATCTATGCCGAAAGGCAGAAAAAACCGATTGAGAAATCGGAATAAGTGCCTGAAATGCAAAAATCCGATTAAAAAAGGCGGCGTATCGCATTTGCGTACGCCGTTCTCTATTTTTGTTTCTTATTTGTTTTTCTTTGGCTTTACCATTATTCCGTAGACGATAAGGAATATTCCGATAACGCCTGTCACACCACAGAATATCCACTGAATATCCGTGGAATGGAAAAACGGTTTTGCAAAAATGTATGTGCCGAAGGTTACCATGGCGACCGCTATTGCAACGTACCAGACCGGGTAGTAAACGCTTGACTCACGCCTGTAATAGTATGCACGGAAAAGCTCTACGGTTCCGCGGCACCAGAGCGCAAGGCCGAGTATCTCACAAGGACCGCCTATGTTGATTACATTGAATTGAGAAAGAATACATCCGAGCGCTATGATTGCCAGAAGCACGAATTCTATTACAGTAAGTACAAGTATTGTAGAATTTGAATAACTTTTGATTTTTTTTGCAAGAAAGAAAATGAGATACATAATGATGGCTACCGCTATCATTATGTTGACTATTTTACTGCCCCAATTTTTGAAAAATACATCGGTATCCGACCATACCGGCGCGAGAATAACCGCAACGATGACGGCAAGAACGCCGAAACATATGTATGCCCAGAAATTTCGCGTCGTTTTGAAATTAAGTTTTTTTGACATTTTGTAACACCTCGTAACGTATTTTATATACTGCCATTCATTTTAGCAGAAAAATAAATCGTTGTCAAGATATATTCATATACAAAGTACACATTTTATATTGACAATAAATCTTCTTTGTTGTATAATATACCTATAACTTATAAATTATGACGGTTTTCACCTATCGAGAAGGAGAAGATATGAGAAAAAAACTTGTTTTTTCTGTGCTCATAGCGCTTGCGGCGGCTTTGCTTGCCTGCGCTTTATATTTACCCATATCTGCCGGGGGAGAGAGCAACGGGCAGATAACGGTTGAATACTATCAGAGGACCTTGAGAAAAAGTTCCGAAACTCACAACGCAGGGGAGCCTTTTACACTCCATACAAGCGGCTATACCTCGACTTCAGGCAAGACGTTTTTCGGTTGGTTTACGGAAGACGGCGTTCTTTATGCGCCGGGCAGTACCTGTTCTTTTGACAAGGATACCAAACTTTATGAAGCGTACGGAAAATCCGTTTCGGACTCTTCATCATTTCAGACATCGGTAAAATCCAATTGGAACTATACGCAACTTGCGTCTAACATTACCACGGGCGGTATAGGATTTGACGACGGCAGCGTCGGAATTATAGACTTAAACGGTCATACGCTTACAATAACCACGGGAGACGACGCTTTCAGCGGAAAAAGTATCGGTATTATAATTCTCGGACAAGGAACGCTTGAAGTCAAGTCAAGCAAGACCGCCGCCGGATCGGCTGTCTTTTCCAACAGAAATAATACTTCCGCTACATGCGGCATTCGCATAGGCAAAAATGCGAAGGTAATTTCAAACGCAGGGCTTGGCGAATCATACGATTCAAAAGAAGGGCCTCTCGGATATCCGGTTTATGATATTTACGGGACGGTCGAAGCCTTCTCTGCATTATGTTCAAGCAAGTTAAGCGGAACGCAAAGCGCCAAGTTCAATATTTATGAGGGAGCAAAAGTCAAGTTTACGTCAGACTACTTATTTTATACCGCCTCAGACTGTACCGCAAGTACCACCGTACCTTATGTTGACGTAAATATATACGGCGGAGAGATAATAACGAAAGACGGATGTAAATTTTTCGACAATCCCGAACTGTATTACATAACGGTTACGGGAGGAAGTTTTTCCAGTGTACATTCGGGTATTCTGACATCGGATTACCGACTTACTTATAACGACACGACAAAGTTCTATGATGTTGTTTATTCTCCGTGCACTTCGTCCGACGCCGTCAACGGCGAGCACCAATACAAAGCGACAGGATATACGGTTACCTGTGAAGAAGCGGGAACAATTACTTACAGATGCTCTCTTTGCAATGAAGAGTATGTTGAGCCTCATTCCGCGCTCGGTCATCAGATGTTTTCAGCTCTTACCGCTCATGCCGTTACAACAAAAGAGGCGACGGAACCGGGATATTATACCAATACCTGCATAAGATGCGGATATTCATATAAGGAGTATTTCTATCCGGATCCTGCACAGGTTTACGTAAACGTCAGGGTGCGTTACCAAAAGGGCACGAAAACCGTCGAGGAAACGATAAGGGTTCCGTCAAAGAATATGTTTAGTTTTGACGGTACTGTTTTACGCCTGTACGATTTCCAGACCATAACTTACGAGTATCCGGACGGAAAAACAATGGACTTCAGAATGAACAATGTGGTCGGTCTTGAGATTCCCCTTGGCACTACCGCAGTATACGGCAAATACAAGAATTTTGGTGGTGATAAAGGAGAAATGATTTACGGAGCATTCAGAAATGAGCGATATATCGAGGAACTTACGATACCCGGGTCCGTTACAGACGTATATTTGTACGCATTTTCGAATATGGTGAAGATAAAGAAAATCAACGGTATTGAAAATATAACGGGCAGCATAGGGGAACATGCTTTCGAGCAGGAAGAAAGTTCTGAGTTGTACTTTGATACGCTTACATTAAACGCAGCATCGATAGGTAAGTATGCCTTCTGTAACGCCGGTATGCTGAGAGTATACTTCTCAAAATCAGTCCAGACGATATATGATCATGCGTTCTACTCAACAAGCAAAGAAAAAAATGACGGAGTAAAAGAGGTTCTCATAGAGAAAAATAACAGCGAAACGGCACTCGAGGAAGGAAACGGAACCACTGTTCAGAATCTTCAGACAAAGCACAGAGTATTCAGCTCGTACGATAATAACGGGCAGAGTTATTTCGCAGCCGCAAATGTTTTTTACGATCACGAGTATGAGGTTACCACGGTTGCTCCGACTTGCGTTGAGAACGGATACGATCTTCATACGTGTAAAAATTGCGGATATTCATACAAGGACAATGAGGTAGCAAAAACGGGTGTACATGACTTTGGTGACACTCCGTACGAGGTTGTAAAGTCAACATGTATGGTTCAGGGATATGAACTTTACAAATGTTCTATGTGTGACAAGACAGACAAAAAGCCATTGCTGCTCGATTCCAGCAATCATGATTATACATATGCAAAAAAATATGTCGATCTGGACGGCAACGAGGTACATCCCTGTGAGGAACTCCATTTTACCGTCGGTGTGTGCATGTGCCAAAAAGAACAGTCGACAGAAGATCTCGAATTGGAGTTGCCGCTCGGTCACGATTATTCAATACTTGTAGATAAAAAGCCATCCAACTGCGGAGTACACGGATACGAAATTTACAAGTGCTCCTACTGTGAAAATGAAAATAAAACGGAACTTCCTCTTGCGGGTCGCCACCGCACGGTAAAAGACGAGGAAAAGAGCAAACCGGCGACATGCGCATCGGATGGAGAAATTGTGTATACCTGCGAGGTGTGCGGGCTTGTAATAAACACGGTAAAAGTCGATAAAGACCCCGAGGCTCATTCATGGGACGCAGGAAAAGTCATTGAGGAAGCGACAAGTTCACAAACGGGAAAAATTCGCTACGAATGTCAGTATTGCCACGCTACGAGAATAGTTTCGACTCCGAGGACCAATTCCGATAAAATGCCTGTGTGGTTGATTGTCGTCATGGCAGCGGGCGGCGCACTTCTTCTTGGCGGAATAGGACTTACACTCTACTTCACGCTCTTTAAGAAAAAGAACGCATCGCTTAAATACAAGTATAAATTCAATACTCTCGGAAAGAAATAATATAAAAATTATGAGGCTGTTGCACCTGATTGCAACAGCCTCAAATTTTTTATCGTAAAATCTTCCGGTTAAGATTAAAGTTTACCGGCAAGCACTTTTACATATGATAATGCTTCGGGTATTTTAGATATATCCTTGCCTCCGCTCATTGCGGTATCGGGTCTTCCTCCGCCTTTACCACCTGTTATTGCGCTTACCTCTCTTAAAATGTTGCCTGCATGAGCGCCCTTTGCAACTGCGTCCTTGCCACACATCGCTATAAAGTTAAGTTTGTCTTGCGAGTGAATTGCAAACACGCAAACGGCATCACTCAATTTTTCTTTTATAAAGTCGCCGAGAGAACGCGCGGAATCAACGCTCGTATCTTTAAGATCTGCCACAATAACGGACACTCCCCCGATTTTTTCCGCTTTATCTATGAGGTCAACAGCCTTTTGGGAAGCCATCTTTGAACTTAACGAATCTATCTCCGATTTAAGAGAACGAATCTCTTCCTGCAAGGAAGCGGCACGCTTTTCCATATCGTTTTCGTTGCGGCATTTAAGTTCTTTTGCGGTCGATGAAATGATATTTTCCTTCTTTTCGAGCAAATCAAGAACGCCAAGACCGGTAACGGACTCTATTCTGCGCACTCCTGCGGCAACGCCCGTTTCAGAAATTATCTTGAAAAGCCCTGCTTTTGCGGTGTTGTCAAGGTGCGTCCCTCCGCAGAGCTCGCACGAGAAGTCCCCCATCTTAACCATTCTTACCGTGCTGCCGTATTTTTCACCGAAGAGAGCCATGGCGCCGTTTTTGCGCGCGGTTTCAACATCCGTTTCCGTTGTTACAACGTCAAGCGCATCAAGAATACTTTCGTTTACAAGATCTTCAACTTGTTTTATTTCATCATCGGTCATAGGGGCATAGTGTGTGAAGTCAAATCTTCCTATATGTTCGTCAACATAGGAGCCGGCCTGCTCGACATGAGTGCCGAGAACACGGCGCAAAGCGGCTTGAAGCAGGTGAACCGAGGAGTGGTTTCTCGCTATTGCCATGCGGCAATAGCTAGAGACCATTCCTCCGTTCATC
>CAMETB010000010.1 GCA_945936265.1 uncultured Clostridia bacterium | reverse complement strand
CGCTTTTTCTGCCGCAATTCTCTCAACCTCATTTATATTTTCGCCTACCGTTGACATCCAGTTAGTCCTGTATGCTTCCGTTATGTATTCAAGCTCTTCTCCGTGCATTGTCGGCGACGACAAATACACTTTTTTTTCAAATGGTCCTACATTCATCTATACTTTCTCTTCCTTTATAAACTAAGAAATTTTAGGTTTTAATAAAACTACTTAGTATGTCTTAATTATCACAATTCACTTTGAAAAAGTTATTTATGATTTACTTATGATTTACACCAAAAACATTTAATTTATTGAGTTGTTCTTCTGAAAGTTTTCCTGTTTTTATTGAACGTCTTTGTTCTGCAAGCCAGGAGGACAAATCAACACCGTCGACGACATACCCTTGCGGAATTGCTATGTTGTTATAAGTTTGAAAATAAGTTAAGACTCTTTCGTATGCAAAGTTCCATCTGTATTCATGCAAATCAACTATAAATCCAATGGAATCAAGCCTATTTTTCTGTTCTTCAGTCAAACCTTTTCTTGCGGTGCCTTTATATGCAGAGCGCTGATTTTGAATCCACTTTCCAAGGCGATATCCGTCGTTTGATACATAATCGCCTGCGACAAGCAAGTCGCCGTGTTCCTCAAAATAATTATTTGCGTGAGAAAAACCAACTTCCCAAGGATCTTCAAACTCCCAAATCATTCCGATTTCGTCAAGCAATCTTATTTTTTCGTCGCTTAGCTTTCCTTTTTTACGACAGCCTCTTTGTATCGTCAACCATCTGGCGACAGCTTTCCCATTTTCCGATACGTAAGATTTAGGTATGCTTAAGTTCCCGTTTTCTTCATAATATTCTTTGGCACACTCGTATTGTTCTTCCCAAGCAATATCGATTCTTGAAACATTTTTACGTATTCCAAGTGACAACAATTTTTCCTCTTGCTCCGGTGTAAGTAACTTAGCTTTTCCGCTTCTTCCCGTCACCTTTCCGTTCATCCGCGCTACTTGTTCAGATAGCCAACGAGCAAGCCATACACCGTTTATAACGTAATTTGCAGGTATTGAAAGATTGCCGCTTTTCTCGTAATATTCTTTGACAAGAGAAAATTTCTCCTCCCATGGGTCTGAAGATTGAAAATTCAATCCGAGTTTTTCAAGAAGTTCTCGTCTTTTTGTTGAAAGGTTATCCTTGTTACTTCTCTGCCTTCGCAACCATCTGCCCAACCTACACCCATCAGGAGTCACATAAGCTACAGGAACATCCAAATTGCCAAATTGCTTTTTATACTTCTGCGCAGCCTCATAAGATTTTACCCAACCGGTATTTAGCTTGCCGTTCCAATCGAACCCAAGCTCGTCCAATCTTTTCTTCTGCTCTTCGGTTATATCTGCTCCTTTACTCTTTCCGTTTTTACGGCTTCTCAAATATGATAACCATTGTCCTAAACGAAGCCCGTCATCCGTAACATAATATGCGGGGACATCAAGGTTCCCGTTAACACGGTAATATTCCAATGCCGCAGCATAATTCTTTTCAAACAGATAATCAGGTACATCCCATACCATACCTATATTGTCAAGCAATTTAATCCGCTCGGGAGTTAAATAAGCATTGCATATCCCGCTTTTACGATAATTTCTTAATCCTGCAATCCATCTGCCGAGTTTCACTCCGTGATAATCTTTATCATTAACGCTAACAAGCAGATTGCCGTGTTCTTCAAAATATTCTTTTGCCGCTTTATAATTATTTTCCCAGGCAATGTCCCGCACGCCTTCCCAACGCATACCGATAGAATTCAACTTTTCAATTTGCTCATCGGTCAATGTTCCGTTTATTTTGCCGTTATACACGCGTCGCTGAGTATTCAGCCAGGAACCCAAAGAATATCCCTCTTCAGTAATGTAGCGCTTTTCAACATCAAGATTTCCATACTCTTCAAAATGGCGTTTAGCTACCTCATACATACAATCCCATGAAGCCGAAAGTGTATCATTAAGGCGATTAAACAAGGCTCTACACTCTTTAACCTCATCAAAAATTTGAAAATTTTCCACAGCAATCTTATCGCCCTCCCTAAGAGATCGATAATAAATAACTGACGCTTCCATTTCTTCTTCAATGGAGCTGATGCTATATAAATTTTCAATGTTCAATACGATATCAAAAATCACAGGATTCGTCTTTTTGTTGGCAGATAAAGCACGTCCGATCTGTTGCTTATAAATGATGGGAGAAACAGTCGGTCTGAGCAAAATCACACCACTAACGTCGTCAACGTGTACACCCTCATTAAGCATATCAATGCAAAAAAGAAGTTTTAAGTGCCCACTGTCATCCTTCTTAAAGTCTGCAAACGCTTTATCCGTAGACGGATCTTCCGAATACGCCTTGTATATATGTGGCTCTTTGTCAACCTTTGCAAACCATTCGGGAACCATTTGAGTCATTTCGAAAAGATGCTCAAAATTCGAGCAAAACACAATATATTTGCCATATTTATCTGTCATATGCTTTGCAAATATCTCGTCAAGACCCTCTGCTTGTTCCAGCGTGCGCCGTAATTTTTCCAAATATTCTTCCGCCGCATCGCGTGTAGCCTTGCTCTTTGCGCGTTTTACTCTCTCTTCATATTTTTTAAGACTATTCTGGCAAGAGTACACCGAAAGAACGTACTTCGGTGCGTTTAATATTCCACGAACTATTGCTTCACCTAAAGTCATATAACTTGCAATATTGCCGCCAAATAACTCGTCTGCCATATCACGCTGATTGTCAAGATAGCGTATATTGGTAGCGGAAAGTCCAAGAACGGGAACATCGGGATATGCTTTAAGCAAATTATTTACGCCGTTACCCCATTGTTCTGCTCCACAACGGTGAAATTCATCAAGGACAATATAATCAGGATGAATCTCGGAAATTTCCGCATATGACATAAGCATTAACTTTGCATATGTGAAGAACTTGATGTTTTCAGGAACGTATCCATCCGAAACTCTTGCAATATTCTCAAGTTGAGTTTTGAATATGTATTCAGAAGGAGAAAGCCAACAAATCGTTTTGTCTTTATTATCTTCGCACAACTTAAATCCGATAAACGACTTACCTGTTCCTGTAGGATGAATAATAGCAGCTTTACCGGTTTCATTTAACATCTTAACGGCGGATCGATATGCTTTTTCGTTATGTTCAAATAAGGTTATAGGCATAATCTACTCCTCCTGATAGATGTATTTTCTCGGCGCATTTTGTTCATCTGTTAAAGTAATAGATGCACTAAGTTTATATATTATAACACAATGTCGATTAGAGTTCAATACTTGTTCGAGATTTTTTCAGTATAAAAAGTAGTAGTTTTGTAATAATTTAATTATAAAGTGCGCTCAAGGGGTTGACAATTTGCATTTAAAAGTGATAAAATTAGACAGATGCATATAGTATTTTATGCGACATGCAAAATCTATTTTATATGGAGCATTTTTAAATGAGTTTAAAACCCTCTTGTAAACATAAATTAAAAATATCTTTAGTCACAGCATTGTTTGTTATCGGATACATTTTCTCAATTCTTATTTCGTCGGCAATAGTAACCGATTTTCGCCAGATTAATTTCAAATCTCTTCTTGTTCCCGCCGTGATTGGGAGCATTATAATAATCTGTTTCCTGTTTTCAACGAAACTTAACGCTTGCTCATTTTACCGTGCAAGCATACCGGAACTTACAAAATCATTTCTCTTAAATGCAGTTCTGTTTCTTGTAAATCTGATAATAAGCTTGTCCATGGAAACAGCAAATATTGAGTGGTGCCTTGTAACCTTTCTTCTCTATTTTGCAATATCCTTTGTCATGATCTTTTCGCTGCGGTTTCTTGCTTATGAGATTTCAAAGAGAAGACACATGATGGCAAAGAATAAAGAAAGCGTCCTTATCGTAGGAGCTGGTGATGCTGGCGTTACAATTCTTCGTGAAATGATGGTTTCCGATAAGGTGAAATATGATGTTGTCGGCTTTATCGACGATGATTTGAAAAAAGTAGACTCATATATTCTCGGCGTCCCAGTTGTAGGAACCGTCGGGAAAATACCGGATATCGTTGAAAAAATGCACATACAGACTATAGTCGTAGCAATTCCTACAGCCGGAGCTTCCAGAATAAAAGAAATACTTGACATCTGTATGCCGACAAAGTGCAAGGTAAAAATATTGCCGGGTATATATCAGCTTCTCAATGAGCAGGTTTCAGTATCAAGGTTGCGTGATGTTGATGTTCAGGACCTTCTCGGAAGGGAACCGGTTAAAACGAACATTGACGAAGTAATAGGATACATAAAGGATCAAGTCGTGCTCGTCACCGGCGGCGGAGGCTCGATAGGAAGCGAGCTTTGCCGTCAGATAGCCGGTCATGGTCCAAAACAACTTATAGTTCTCGATATTTATGAAAACAATGCCTACGATATACAACAGGAACTCAAAAGAAAATATCCCAACCTTAATCTTGTCACGCTTATAGCATCTATAAGAGACAGTGCAAAAATGGATGATGTTTTCAAAAAGTACAGACCTGATATAGTATTCCATGCCGCTGCTCACAAGCATGTCCCGCTTATGGAAACAAGCCCTAACGAAGCTGTTAAAAACAATATAATCGGTACTTACAAGGTAGCAAAGTGTTCAGACAAATATGGAGTGAAAATATTTGTCCAGATTTCCACAGATAAAGCCGTAAACCCCACAAACATAATGGGCGCGACAAAACGCGTCTGCGAGATGATAATACAGACTTATGCCAAGAGATCCAAGACGAGATTTACCGCTGTGCGCTTCGGCAATGTTCTCGGTTCAAACGGCTCAGTCATTCCCCTCTTTAAAAAGCAGATAAGCGAGGGCGGACCGGTCACCGTTACACACAAGGATATAATACGCTACTTTATGACAATACCGGAAGCTGTCAGCCTTGTTCTGCAAGCAGGTGCGTATGCAAATGGCGGAGAGATATTCGTTCTTGATATGGGCGAGCAGGTAAAAATTTACGACCTTGCAAAGAACCTGATAAGGCTCTCCGGATACGAGCCTGACAAGGATATAAAGATAGTCTTTACGGGACTTCGCCCGGGTGAAAAACTCTATGAGGAAAGGCTTATGGCGGAGGAAGGCCTTGAAAAGACGGCTAATAACAGAATAAGTATAGGTAAACCGCTTGACATTGACGAGGACAAGCTCTTCTCTTCACTTGACAAATTGTATGACGCCGCATACCACGAAACGGATCATATGAAAGAATTAGTTCACGAGCTTGTTCCTACTTATCACATAGATACCGAACATCAAGAACAATAGGGACAAAGTACGAAATCAGCCGCCTTCTTTAAGGCAGCTGATTTTTTCTTGATATCCGAAATGAGATAGAAATAACCTCATCATTCTATTAAAGGAATGAAATGTAAAGCCTCAAAAAACTCCGCTTTTTCCGTTATGAGAAAAGAAAATCAAGTAATAAACAATACAGTTGACATTGATAATTTAGGCGAAGAATTAAAAGATAACGAGGTATTAAGCGAAAAAATCCTTCAAGATGAGCTATTAAAAATGATACTAAAATACATAAAATCAATGAACTCAGAATACAGCGACGTTCTGACATATTATTTTTTATTCGATCTTACATTAAAAGAATGTTCTGTTGTTTTACAAATACCGTTGTCTACTGTAAAAACACGTTTCTATAAAGGACAGAAAATGATTCAAGAAAAATTCAGGGAGTATAGAAATGACTAAAACAGAAATTGATATACTAAAAAATGCTTTATTCATAGCAGGGTGCGAAGAAGTCAGAGCGTATAAAGCATTACCTGATGAAAAAATAGTTTTCTCCGAATCATTTGAAAAAAATATTCAAAAGCTTGCCAAAAAGAGAAAATCTCTTGCTTGGCAAACTACCAAAACCATACCTAGAAGAATAGCCGTTGTATTTATTGCAGCCATAATTACATTCTGTCTGATGATGTCTATATCCGCTATAAGGACCCCCATTGTTAACTTTTTTGTAAATTTCTACGAAAGCTTCATTGATCTGTTTTTGGGTGTAGAAGAACCAGCAACGGCGAACATAGAAGATTTTTATTCCCCAAGCTATATACCGGATGGATATTCTGAGTTTACTAATACACAATCTAAAATTCGTATAGTAACTGTATGGAAAAGTGAAAACGGCAGAATAATTCTTACACAAGATATTTTAAATAAAAGTTATAAATTTATAGACAATGAAGATGCAAATTACTCAAAATTGCAAGTAGATGAAAAAAGCATTTACTATATATTGAAAAATGGTCAATATTCTTTAGTATGGATCGATAATAACTATTTATTTGAAATAGACTGTTCCGAAGAAATAGGATTAAACGAGATTGAAAAAATCATCAGAAGTATGAAAAAAAATCGACTGAAATCTATGTATTTTGCACGCCAACAGAACTTTAAATTCTCATCCATAGAGTACACAAAAAGTACCCATATGTTTTCACTGCGGTAATGAGGCGTGTGCTTGTCTTGGTATGAAATATAATGTAGATGTAAATGTAGTAATTTCATTAAATATTCAATAAAGCAAATCGGGAAGGCTTAGCTTGCCTTCCCTTTCATTTTACATAAAAAGTACTCCCATCTGAGTGCTTTAACTATACTGAAATATTTAACGCATATACTCGTTAAAGTTAAATATTTTATCGAATTCAAACAGTTTTGGATTTCATATTGATCACAGAAGTTATTCTCATACAAGAAAGCAAATCACTTTCGCCTTGTCAAATATATAGCAACACAGTTTCTCGAAGAATATTGAAAAATGTTGCATATTTTTCTGATTTTGTACACATGACGAAAGTTCAAAACCTGTTTTTTGAAAAAAGTGCCAAAATGCAGCTGTTAAATTCAAAGATTTTGCCCGATGACAAAAACACAAGATATAGTAACAAAAAAGCACAAGATACGCAATATCTTGTGCTTTTTGTCTGTTGTAGCTTTTTCGTACAACAAAGATGGTGGACTCGAGGGGAGTCGAACCCCTGTCCGAAAATTCGTTGATATGACTTTCTTCGTGGACAGTCAATCTTTGTGTCTTCCCTCTTTTATGCGTCGATTGACAGACTCACAAAAGACCGTAGCGCTCTTATGCCTGACCGATACGGGCGCGGCTCTCGGTTCAGGTTCACTGCTCATTGACGCTCGCTCTGCGGTCGCAGTTATCCGCAGGGAACGGGTGGCTTAAAAGCCACGGCACCGCCAAACATCTCTCCCGAAGGAGAAACGTTCAGGCAGCCATTGCAACTTTTCTGTTGTCGTTTAATTTTTAATTTGACCGTTATACGGGTCAGTCAGCCCGCCACGCTTATCATACCTCAAAATCCCCGTCGAAACCATTACGAGCCCATATGAAGTATTTTCACAGAGGAAAAGGGGTTATCGGGGGAAGAAAGCCCCGAATCCCCAGCCTGTTTTCCCGCCGTTTTTCAAGTGATTTTTATATGCTCTGCGCAAGGAGGAATCCTCGGGCAAAGAATCCGGATCTCCGTTGTAGTTCATATCGAAAAGACGCCAGATATCCGGGTTATCATCTCCGTAATCTCCCGATTCTATTATATCGTATTCTTGCATAAAACGAAGCAAATTGGAGCCTTTCGGAAATAGATTTTCGTTCTCGGGATAAAGGAGCCACGAATGGCAAGCAAATGCAAGTGGAGTGGCCACAAAGTGCGAGGCGAAAAACTCCTCTGCCATTTTATAAGATTTATCGCAGATATCCTTTTCAAGTCTTACCTTGGTTCTCGGGATATGGACGTACACGACGTCCGAGTCCGGAAAAAGTTCCTTGCCGTCCTTCTTATAATTATGTTCGAATTTTCCGATTTCAAACTGAAACCTTCCGAGAGCGAAACGATTTAAACTGAAAAATCCCCCGAACCAGCCGGCGACAAAAGTGCCGTTTATACCGTAAACGTCCCTGCATTCATAAAGTTTATATTTGAGATCGCACACAGTGTCATACCATATCGCCTCGGAAATGCCCCTCTCGATGTAAAGCACCTTCAATCTCTTTGAAAGGCAGATGAAAACAAGAAGTTTTACGGTGTACTCGTGGACGCCCGTAATCTCCGATATTTCCTCGGCAATTTTTAATATCTTGCCGTAGTCGCAGTTACAGTCACCCTCGTATATTTTAAGAATTTCGTCAAGAAGTGCGGGACATTTTTCCGAAATGTCGGCATATGCCGACATAAGTTCGCACGAGGCGTCTTGCGGATAATCAAAACGCACAAAAAAGTCGTTAAGATACTCTTTCATATCATTCATCGTCCGATCCTCCCTTTGATACCCTCTCAATAGTTCTCTGCGCCGTGCGCTTTGCGTCGCTCTCACGCTTATCGTAAAGTTTTTTACCCTTACAGACTCCGAGTTCGACCTTGACGTGCGGGCCTGAAAAATAAAGAGACAAAGGAATGAGCGAGTAACCGTCGCGGTTCATTTGCATTGACAGTTTGAGTATCTCCCTTTTATGCATAAGAAGTTTCTTTTCACGCAATGCGTCTTTGTTGTATATATTGCCCTTTTCATAGGGGCTTATATGAACGCCGAGAGCATAGAGTTCGCCGTTATAAATTCTGCAAAAGGAGTCTTTTAAGTTTACCTGACCGAGCCGTAATGATTTTACTTCCGTACCGAAGAGAGCGATACCCGCCTCGTATTTTTCGACGACAAAATAATCGTGATACGCTTTTCTGTTCTGCGCTATCGTCTTTATGCTTTTTTCAGCCATGGCTTTCCCCTCCTTTGCACTTTTTTCTCGGCTATACAAGTATAACACACTTTTATTTCTTTTGCAATAGCGTAATTTGTCGCATTTGACAAAAATATTATAATGTGATAAAATACCGTTAAGAAGAAACGAAAGAGGTTTTTATATGCTTATTGTAATGCTTGACGCATCCACTCTCGGAGATGACATTGATTTTTCAGCTCTTAATTCATTCGGTGATGTAAAAATATACGAAAAAACCGCTCCGTGTGACGTGGCGGAACGAATAGAGAACGCGGATATAGTTATCGTAAACAAGGTAAAAATGAACTCGGAGGTATTATGCTCTGCCGAAAAGCTTAAACTTATTTGTATAACGGCAACGGGATACGACAATGTAGACATAAAATACTGTGCCGAAAGAGGTATAAAGGTGGCAAACACCCCGTCGTACTCCTCCTTCTGCGTTGCGCAGATAACCGTTGCCATTGCGTGCTATCTTATGACGCACCTTGGAGAATATCGCGATTTTGTTCACTCTGGATCGTACTCGGAAAGCGGCATTGCAAACCGCCTTACCCCCATTTATCATGAGTTTTACGGCAAAACATGGGGCATTATAGGATACGGAAGTATCGGAAAAGTAGTTGCAAATGTTGCTTTGGCGCTCGGTTGCGATATAATAGCGACGAAAACCGCGCCGGTCACAGTGGTTCGGTGCGTTGATATAAAAACTCTTGCAAAAGAGTCCGATATTATATCAACACACTGCCCTCTTACAAGTGAAACTGAAAATCTTATAAACAAAGATATTTTCGACATTATGAAAAAGGGCGCAATAGTAATAAACATGGCAAGGGGAGGCGTCTGGAACGAAAATGACGCTGCATCTGCTCTGCTCTCGGGTAAAATCGGAGGGCTCGGCTGTGATGTATACTCATCTGAACCGTTTGACAAAAGTCACCCTTTTTCAAAGATTCTCGGTATGGAGAATGTATGCCTTACTCCGCATATGGCGTGGGGTGCGCTCGAAGCGAGGAAAAGATGCTTTGATATTGTTGTTTCAAACATCCGCGCATTTCTTGACGGCAACGAAAAAAACGTGGTAAATTGACTTTTTAAGGTATTTTGACATGACGATTGATTTTTACAATCTTTTGTGGTAAAATAAGATAAACAACGCAAACAAATAAGGAGCAATTATGAAGATTTCCATAATCGCAGACGTTCTCGGCAGCGAGAACAACGGAACAACCATAACAGTAACACGACTTATAAATAATCTCAAAAAGCGGGGGCACGATGTCAAAGTCGTTTCTCCGAGTAAGATAAATGAAGATGGATATTACTCGGTTGACACGATAGATTTCAAAATTTTCAATAATTATGTTGCCGAAAACGGCGTTGAACTTGCAAAGGCGGACAAAGAAATTCTGAGAAAAGTAATAGGCGACAGCGATGTCGTCCATATTCTCCTGCCATTTTCGCTCGGTACTGCCGCGCTTAAAATATGTCTTGAAACCAATACGCCGTTTACAACGGCTTTTCACGCTCAACCCGAAAATTTAAGTTGCCATGTCGGGCTTGAAAAGAACCGTGCCGTCAACCGAGCTATATACAAATTCTTTTACAGCCATTTTTACAAATATGCGCCGTATATACACTGTCCTACCGAATTTATTGCCGAAAAACTCCGTGAAAACGGATATGTATCGGATTTCAGGGTTATCTCAAACGGCGTAGATCCCGTATTTGTTCCCCGCGATGTCCCGAAGCCACAAGGATTTGAAGACAAATTTCTTATACTGAATACAGCGAGGATATGCAAGGAAAAAAGTCAGGCGGATATTATAAAGGCAATTTCAAAATCAAAATATTCCGACAAAATACAACTATTTATTGCAGGCGACGGACCTCTTAAAAAGAAAATTGAAAATATGGGGGAAAAACTTAAAAATCCGCCCGTTATTTCGTTCCATCCGAAAGAAGAACTCTGCAATCTTATAAATTCCTGTGATCTTTTTGTCTGCTCTTCGTACGCGGAGATAGAATCAATTGCGTGCCTTGAGGCAATTTCGTGCGGTCTTGTTCCGATAATAGCAAACAGCCCGATGTCAGCGGCAAAATTTTTTGCTCTTACCAAAAACAATTCATATAAGTACGGCAAGCCGGGAGATCTTGCATCAAAAATAGACTTTATGATTGAGCACCCGGATATAAGACTGGAACTTAAAAAACGTTATATAGAGTACTCGGAGCGCTTCCGTATAGAAAAATGCATCGACAAGATGGAAGAAATGTTCTCCGACGCCGTAAACGGAATACACAGATAAAAAAAGTCCCTCTCGGGACTTTTTTTATTTGATTACCATACTCTTTTCTTTGGGCAGAATACCGTTTTTTATCTCGTCAAGTTTTTCCTGTATTCTCGATTTTACAAGTTCGGCAAGTTCTGTTGTTGTGAGCCCTTCGTATTCTTTACTGAATATCGGTTTAAGATAATGAACCTGTGTTGTTACTTTACCTAATTTATTGGTATTCATCGCCTTGTAGGAATCGTAAATTGCGACGGGGATTACCGGTACTTTCGAGCCGAGCGCGCACTTAAAGCAACCGTGCTTGAACTCCTGCAGAGTATTTTTATTGTCTGAATAATATCCCTCCGGAAATATAAGACATCTTTTGCCGGCTGCGACCTTGTGCTCTATTTCGTGAATCACTCTGGCTGTTTCGAGCAACTTATCGGGATCTATTGTCTCTGCCCTTATAAGTTTGCTTACCTGTTTGACAAGCAATTGCTTTGCCCTGTCGCTTCTCCAGAGAACGGTACACGGTTCCGGTTGTGAGAGCAATATACCCAGCGCATCGTATCTGCCCTGATGATTCGAATACATAAGATATCCGCCGTCGGCGGGAAGATTTTCAAGCCCGTACACGTCTGTTGCGGCTTTTGAGCGCCGACGTATAAAATTCATTATGTCCTTTGCAAGATCAAAACATTGCTCATCAGAGTATTTATCGGTTTCTTTTATGTATTTATTTGCTTTCGGAATAGCGTACAGAACATAGTAAAGGCTCGACGCAACGGTTAACTTAAACCTTAAGTCCTTCATCTTTTTCTTTGTCTTCTTTCGGTGAGAGTACGGACGAACGGACTGTGTAAGACGTTACATTTCTTACAGTCTCTCCGTCTATCTGAAGTGCCGTCGGCTTGTCAAATTCAACTGTTATTTCTTTTCCGCTTAAAATATCAAACATCTCGGTATGCTTTATATGCTCGCCTTTAAAGATGGTCGGGAATACCATGAGCGTTTTAAGTTTGCCGGTACCGTACATTACAACGAGGGTTACTTCTTTCTCCTCATTGAGTCTGTCCTGTGCGGGAGCAATATTCATCCCCCCGCCGTAATATCTGCCGTTCATTGTTGGTGCAAGCCATACTTTTTTGTATGTATGTTTCACCCCGTCAACAGTGACGGTTGCATTTGTCGGTTTGAAGTGAAAAAGCAAACCCTTTATGGCAATTGAGGTGTAATTTATTTCTCCTTTTCCCTTTTCTCTTATCTCGTCGGCAACCTCGCAGCAGTATCCGTCAATACCGTATCCGATACCGTTTATAAACTTGCGCTCCATGCCGTTTACATATACCGTCGGAAGATTTCTTATGTACTCGTTTATTCTTATCATTCCGTCCTTGGCAAAGTTTTCAACATCCTTCATAAAATCATTTCCGGTTCCGGTCGGGAAATAGTAAATATTGTTCGGTATTTCCTCGTCTCCGACATCGTTTGCGAAATGATTAAGGCTGCCGTCTCCTCCCATGAGTATAACATCTTCATTTTCGGGAATATTTTTCAGATATAATTTCATATCCTGTATTCCGAGTACGTCGTCAAACGCAAAATCTCCGCTCAGGCGGTTTTTTATTTCGAGTGCGTTTTCATATCCCTTGCCGTTATCCGATGCAGAATTGTAAAGTACGTGCGTCATCTTTTATTTCTCCTTGTTCTATAAGATTTTCTTCCATCATATTTCTTATTTTATCCGAAAGCTCTTTCGGCTTTGAAGACTGTATTTCCTCCGGCTCAACGACGCCCAGTATGCTAAAATGAACCTTTGTGGTCCTGAATGGGAACCGCTTATGTATTTTTTCCGTGCCGGTTATCGTCGAGACGACGATCGGGCACCCGGCGTTAGCGGCTATCCTGATATAACCGAGTTTGAACTCTCCCATTTCCCTGCTCTTTGAACGATGCCCCTCAGGATATATGCCTATTGAGGTAACGCCGCTTTTTATCAGGTCTATTGCCTGATTTACGGTTTTCAGAGCCTGCAGAGGACTTTCTCTGCTTATTGAGAGATAACAGCATCTTTTCATAAACCTGCGCCCCATAGGGATTTTGAAGTTGGCGGGTTTTGAAATATACGCTATGGGATATTTCTTCAGAACGTTGCTCTCTATCATGTTATCAAAATTGGAACGATGATTGGACACTATGATAAAAGGTCTGTCATCAGGCACAAGTTCAAGCCCGCTTACCTCGACTCTCGCTCCCGCAAGTGTATAAAGATAATCATACGCCATGTTGAAAAATTTCGAATAGAATTTACTCGGCGCATCATATGTTTTCTTGAAGTTTATGGTAAGAGATACGACTGCTATGCCGAACCACGAAACAAGGAACATAACGGCAAGTGCTCCGATAAACGATACCGGTATTATCCACAACTGCCGGAGTGCTCTTACCGTAAGCAACGAAACAACGACGCAAATTATCGCCGATGCAATAAGATTAAATCTATGTATTTTCAAGCAGATCCCCTCCGGAAAAGAGAAATTTCGTCCTTTTCACGAAAATTCTAACATCACAAAGTAAACTTAATGTAAACTTTTTTGAGATTAAGCACAAAATTATCTCATTTTATGATAAAATGTCAGACTGAGGTGATATTGTGTTCAACATTATGATTGTCGAAGATAACAGGGATCTGAGAGAACTGTTTGTCGCAACTCTCACAAACGCAGGATTTAACTGTTTTGAGGCATCAAACGGTGAGGAGGCTCTCGAAATATTTGACAGAGAGTACATAGATCTCATGATTGCAGATATAATGATGCCTGTAATGGACGGCTTTGAGCTTACCGAGGCTTTGAGAAAGGCGGACTATTCTCTGCCTGTACTTATGGTTACGGCAAAGGACGATTATGACGCGCTTGAGCATGGTTTCAGTTCGGGGACCGACGACTTTATGGTCAAGCCGGTGAATCTCGATGAGTTGGTAATAAGAGTAAAAGCACTCCTGAGGCGTGCAAAAATAGCGAGCGAAAACAAAATAACAGTCGGTAAAACCGTACTTGACTATGCGTCAATGACCGTAACAGTGAGCGGTAAAGAAATATATCTTCCGAAAAAAGAGTTTATGCTTCTTTATAAATTTCTTTCATATCCCGGGAAAATATTTACGCGCCAGCAACTTATGGATGAAATATGGGGTATGGACAGTGAAACTGACGACAGAACGATAAACACTCATATAAACAGGTTGAGAGAGCGCTTTTCGGACTGTGACGATTTCGTTATAACGACAATAAGAGGTCTTGGATACAGGGCGGTGAAAAAATGATAGAAAAGCGCAAAAAATCTCTCAAAATGTGGTTTTACTTTACTTTGATAGTGATAGGTATACTTGTTGTTTCCCTCTTTATAATGCTTACTCTCGTTTATATCTTCTACGGCTCGGAACTCAAAAGTTTCAATACGGAAGCAAGTAAATACCTTGTAATACCGTTTCTTCTGACGGGAATTCTGATAGGGACTCTCATTTCTGTTTTCGTTTCGAAAAGATTTCTCTCTCCTATAGACAGGATAAACAACGCTTTCTCCAAAGTATCAAAAGGAGATTTTGATGTGAGGTTGCCGAGCGAAAGCAAAATAAGAGAAATATCTCAGATGAACCGGAGTTTTAACAGCATGGTAAAGGAACTGTCAAGTATAGAGACGCTCCGGAGCGATTTCATAACGAATGTATCCCATGAGTTTAAAACTCCGATTGCCGCGATTGACGGCTATGCAACTCTGCTTGAAAATCCCGAAATAGGTGAGAAAGAACGGGCGGAATATACGGAAAAGATACTTTCCAACTCAAAAAAACTCGTATCTCTTTCTGAAAATATTCTCTATCTCTCAAGAATAGAAAACCGCAATTTCATAGACGAGACGGCACCGTACAGACTTGACGAACAGATAAGGAAAGAACTTCTTTTGCTCGAGCCCGTGTGGTCAAAGAAAAACATAAATTTCGACATATCATTGTCAAAAACAACTTATGTAGGCAACGAGTCGCTTCTCAGACACGTGTGGCATAATTTGTTTACAAATGCTATAAAATATTCCGATGAAAACGGCGAGATAAAAGTATCGTCATACGAAAAAGACAAAAAAATAGTGGTTTCCGTATCAGATAACGGCATTGGAATGAGCGAAGAAGTTAAGAAACATATATTTGAAAAATTCTATCAGGGAGATACCGCACATAAATCCGAAGGCAACGGGCTCGGTCTCGCTATGGTTAAACGCATACTGGATATAGAGGGCGGTGAAATATCGGTCGAAAGTGAACTTGGAAAAGGCTCGGTATTTACCGTGATTTTGCCGAATTAGCGACACTCATGCGGCTTTTTGACATTATCTGTTTAATTTTTTCAAATTAGATTATTTGTTTTAAAGGAGAATCAGATGAAGAAAGTTTTGCATGCGGCATCATTTGTGATTGCTATTGCTCTTCTCATTTGCAGTATTATCCTTCTGATTTTAAGAGCAGGAGTTTTAATTGCCGATAATCGGGAATATTTCCACCCTGATTATGAAAAGGTTGATCTTTCCGACATCCTTGACAAGACGGAACTTACAGATGAAGATTATGAACTTATATACCGTCAGACAGGTCTTGCAAAAATTGCCGTATGCGACTTACTTGAAAAAGGCGACAAAGATTCCATTGCAGAAATGCAGGAACAATTTTTCTCGGATATAGATTATCAGTGCTCTAACTGGTCGATGTTTTCATACATAGAATGTCTTGAAAGTCACATTAAACTTGCGGATCTTCAGGACGGTGATATTCTTATTTCTTCCTCAACACACATTTCCTCATGGAGATGCGGTCATGCGGCTATTGTGGTCGACGCAAAAAAAGGTCTTATATTAAATGCCGTACGGGCAGGTTCTTTAAGCGAGATTTCCGGCATATCCGATTTTACGGACCGTGCAAGCGTTATGGTTTTGCGCCCGAAACTTGATAAAGAAACGAGGGAAAGCGTTGCCGAATATGCAAGAAATAATCTTGTCGGTATTCCCTACTCGTCAACGGTGGGAATTTTATCCCCGAAATATGAAGAAACAATAAAGACGACTCAATGTTCACATCTTGTATGGTATGCTTATAAAAAATTCGGTATTGATATAGATTCCGACGGGAGCGGTCTTGTGACACCCAAGGATATTGCACATTCCGAATACCTCGACATTGTCCAGATTTACGGATTTGACCCCGACAACCTCTGGAAGTAAAAATATGCACAAAAAGCGTGCAAAAAAATGCGGAGTTTATTATGCTTATTTACTACGGTTCATTCGCCTATTTTATGTATATAATCTTGTCCCTGGGTTTATGTACAGGGCTTTATTTCCTGTTCAGAAAAAGGTCTGACTTTGCAAAAAAAATTCTCGTGCTCTCTGTCGCATCCATAAATCTTTTGCAACATCTTATGAAACCGATAATTTATCCGCAATATTTCGGGACAGGCTTTTCATATCTTGAAAGTGCCTACAATATGTGCGCTTTCCTTATAATTATATCTCCGTTTGTTATTTTGTTCGGCTCCCCGCTTATGCGCGATTTTCTCACATATTTAGGAACAACCGCGGGTATGATAGCAATTCTCGTTCCATATTGGTTTATCGGGCAGAGCGCTTTTCAGTGGGAAGCATACAGATTTTATTTCTGCCATTCTCTTCTCTTTGCATCGTCGATTCTGCCCTGCCTGTTGGGTATTCACAAAATAAGATTCAGGAATTTCTACAAAATAGGTTTTGTTTTCTTCTTTGCACTTATTATGATACTCTTTAACGACATGGTTTTTGTCGCGCTCGGACTTTATCCGGGGCTGAATATAAATGATCTTTTCGCTTCTCTTTCGCTTATAAATCCATGTTGGTGTATGCATCCGCCTGCAAACTTCGGCTGGCTTACGAACTTAATATCCGCCCTCTCTCCAAATGTATTTCTCGGTAACGCCGAAGGGAAAATTTATATCCCGATTTTATGGTACGCGATACCTATGTATATTCTCATAACTGTTCTTGTTTTTGCTCTCGGCGCAGTGTTCGACAGGGATGGGTTTAATAACTTTATATCGTTTATTAAAAATGGATTTTCAAGCATAAAAACCTTTTTCAAAGAAAAATTCAAAAAAGAAAACAAACAGCCGTGACCGGTTAAATAATCCCATAGCAAGCACAAAGAGAGAACAAAACGGATACTTTCCGTAATGTTCTCTCTTTTTATTTCAGTGAAGTTTTTGCTATTGCAAAAGTGAAGTTGCTTCGCAGTGAAGTTTGTGCTACACACAAGTGAAGTTAAGTTTGCCCACTTTGCCGAAGGCAAAACTTCACTATCCGCAGGATAACTTCACTTACAAGGGAAACTTCACTTGCCCAAAGGGCAAACTTAGTTTAGCGTGTTATCCGTCGAGGATGACACGCTAAGATTATTTGTCCCAAAGTACTATTTTACCGGCTTTTCTGGTTTCGTTCATATCTATAATGCGCTGATTTTCGGAGCCTCTGAAACGCAGGCAGAGGTTACGCAACGGCAGAACAAATCTCCCGTCAACCAAAACGTCTATCAAAGAGAGCATTTTATCGGTAACCTCACATCTCGGATGTGAGCCATCTACCAAAAGTTCCTTATCAAGCGTAAACCCGCTGAAGCACCATACCGTTTTGTCCGGACATTCTTTACCGAACCTTTCGAGAAAAGGGACAAGTGCTCTTTGATTTGACGGTTCAAAAGGTTCTCCGCCCAGAACGGTAATACCTGCAATATAGGACGGTTCGCACGATTTTATTATCTCGTCTTCGGTTTCCCTGGTAAAAGGCTTTCCGTAATTAAAGTCCCATGTCTCAGGCTGAAAGCAGCCCTCGCACCTGTTGGTGCATCCCGAGACAAAGAGTACCGTGCGCACTCCTATCCCGTTTGCTACATCAAACTTTTTTATCGCACCGTAATTCATATATCAAAGATGAAGAACCCTGTCTTTTATTTCCTGCGTTCTTCCCTGATTCCAGAACTGCGTTCCGATATATCCGCATGTACGGCGTGCAACATTCATCTTATCCTGATCTGTATTTCCGCATTGAGGGCAACGCCAGATAAGCTTTCCGTCCTGCTCAACAACTTCTATCTCGCCGTCGTAACCGCACTCCTGGCAGTAGTCGGACTTAGTATTGAGTTCAGCGTATATGATATTATCGTATATGAACTTCATTACCTCGAGGACGGCATCTATATTCTGCTGCATATCCGGTACTTCTACATAACTTATTGCTCCTCCGGGAGAGAGATGCTGGAACTGAGCTTCGAATTTGAGCTTATCAAACGCATTTATCTTCTCGGTAACGTGAACATGATAAGAGTTTGTTATATATCCTTTATCAGTTATACCGGGTATGATACCGAAACGTTTCTGCAAGCATTTTGCAAATTTATAAGTCGTTGACTCAAGCGGAGTTCCGTAGATACTGAAATCTATATTATGCTGCTCTTTCCACTTACGGCAAGCGTCGTTCATTCTCGTCATTATTTCAAGTGCAAACGGCGTTGCTTCCGGATCCGTATGAGATTTTCCGGTCATATATTTTACGCACTCGTAAAGTCCTGCGTATCCAAGCGATATTGTAGAATATCCGCCGTACAAAAGTTTGTCGATAGGCTCGCCTTTTTTAAGGCGTGCGCACGCTCCGTACTGCCAGAGTATGGGCGCAGCGTCGGAAAGCGTACCTTTGAGGCGCTCATGACGGCACATAAGAGCACGGTGGCAAAGCTCAAGTCTCTCATCGAATATTTCCCAGAACTTTGTGACATTTCCGCCCGAAGAAAGTGCTATATCCGGGAGGTTAAGTGTAACAACGCCCTGGTTGAAACGCCCGTAATATTTCGGCTTTCCGTTCTCGTCAACATAAGGCGTCAGGAAACTTCTGCAACCCATGCAGGGATAGCAATGTCCCTCACCGTTTTTATCAACTTTGAGTTTGAGCATCATTTTTTCGGAAATATAGTCGGGCACCATGCGCTTTGCGGTACATTTAGCCGCAAGTTTGGTAAGATACCAGTACTTGCTGTCCTCGGTGATATTGTCCTCTTCAAGAACATATATGAGTTTCGGGAATGCAGGAGTTACCCATACACCTTTCTCGTTCTTTACGCCCTGATAACGCTGACGCAGAGTTTCTTCTATTATGAGAGCAAGGTCGCTCTTTTCCTGCTCGTTCTTTGCCTCGTTAAGATACATAAATACCGTCACGAACGGAGCCTGCCCGTTTGTGGTAAGAAGCGTTACTACCTGATACTGTATGGTCTGAACACCCCTGCGTATTTCCTCTCTCAAACGCTTTTCCGCTATCTTGTTTATCTGTTCATCGTCAACTTTTGCGCCGATAGCCTCTACTTCTTCTCTTACCGAATTGCGAAGTTTTTCACGGCTTATCTGAACAAACGGCGCAAGGTGAGTAAGAGAAATCGACTGTCCGCCGTACTGATTGGAAGCAACCTGCGCTACTATCTGAGTGGCAATGTTGCAGGCGGTTGCAAACGAATGAGGCTTTTCTATCATGGTTCCGGTTATAACCGTGCCGTTCTGGAGCATATCCTCAAGGTTTACAAGGTCGCAGTTGTGCATATGCTGTGCAAAATAATCGGCATCGTGGAAGTGGATAAGTCCCTGCTCATGCGCCTCTACAATATCTGCGCTAAGAAGCAGACGCT
>CAMETB010000009.1 GCA_945936265.1 uncultured Clostridia bacterium | reverse complement strand
GGAGACGGTACGCGCGCTTGACGGCATAGTAAGGCAGGGCAAGGCGCTTTACGTGGGCATTTCAAATTACAATAAGGCGCAAACAGAGGAAGCAGTAAAATTGTTCAGAGAACTCAAAACGCCGTTTATTATAAATCAGGTAAGATATTCTATGTTTGACAGGTGGATAGAAAAGGACGGGCTGAAAGAATACGCCGCAAAAAACGGTATAGGACTGATAACCTTCTCTCCTCTTGCTCAGGGGCTTCTTACCGACAGGTATCTTCACGGTATTCCCGATGATTCAAGGATACGGACCGACGGTCGCTTTCTTAATGAAAATGCGATTACGCCCGAGTATGTAAGCAAGGCAAGAGCGCTTGACGAACTTGCAAAAGAAAGAGGACAGACGCTTGCGCAAATGGCACTTTCATGGATTCTTAAAGACGGCGATATAACAAGCGTTCTTGTCGGAGCCTCAAAGGTAAGCCAGATTGTTGACGACGCCTCAATAGTAAAATCCGCGCCGTTTACAAAAGAGGAACTTGACAGAATAGACAAAATACTTGCGTAAATTTTTACTGATGCCGCCGCAATTTTATCTGTGGCGGCATATTTTTAGCCGACATGTGTCGCTTATTTGAAATTTTTTGATTTTTTTATCAAAACGGTTTATTTTTCGGCGGATTTATGCTAATATATATGTAATCTGACTTTCAGGAGATGAAAAAATGATAAAGGGAATTATTTTTGACCTCGACGGTACGCTTGCCGATACAATACAGGATCTTACCACCGCCGTAAACGCCATGCTTGCAAAGCTCGGATATCCTGCGCGCTCGGTTGAAGAGGTTACAAAATTTATAAACAACGGCGCAAGGGAACTTATACGCCGTTCTTTACCGAAGGATGTTCAGAATATTGATTTTATTCTCGAGAGTGCGATAAAGATATACGAGGAAGAGTATGCAAAATGCTATTGTGTTAAAACACGGGCGTTTCAGGGAGTCGACAGTATGCTTATGGAACTCAAAGGGATGGACTATAAAATAGGCGTTCTTTCAAACAAACAGGACTCATTTGTAAAAGACATAATATACAAATTGTTTGACAGAAAGATTTTCAGCGCGGTTATGGGGCAGTCTTCCCTGCCGCCTAAGCCTAATCCGGCATCCGCTTTGCTTATGGCGAAGACGATGGGATTAAAACCGCAGAAGTGTATTTACGTCGGCGATTCCGATGTGGATATAAAGACGGCATTCAACGCGGGTATGAGACAAATAAGCGTAACGTGGGGTTACAGAGACGAAGAATTCCTTAAAAGATCAGGCGCCTCCTATGTTGCAAGAGTTCCTGACGGAGTTGTGGACGCAGTAAAAGCAATAACCGCCGAAGAGGCGTCCAATAAATAAAAATCTCAGAATAACGACACAGGGCTTACACAATTTGTGTAAGCCCTGCTTTTGTTTGCAGAATAAAATTCAGGAGTATAAGCTCTTAAGGATTATTTCTTGAAATATCTGTTGAGAAGTCCCTCGAGGGCTTTGCCGTGCCTTGCCTCATCACGAGCCATTTCGTGAACGGTATCGTGGATAGCGTCAAGACCATTCTTCTTTGCGCATGCGGCAAGGTCGAACTTTCCTGCAGTTGCGCCGAACTCGCAGTCAACACGCCATGCAAGGTTGTCTTTCGTTGTAGCCTTCATGTTAGGTTCAAGATCCTCTCCGAGAAGCTCTGCAAATTTTGCAGCGTGCTCTGCTTCTTCATATGCAGCCTTTTCCCAGTAAAGACCGATTTCGGGATATCCTTCTCTGTGAGCGATTCTCGCCATGCAGAGGTACATACCTACCTCGGAGCACTCGCCGTTGAAATTAGCCATGAGCTGATCGAAGATGTACTTCTTGTCTTCATCGGAAATGTCGGGGTTGTTCTTGACTGTCTTTGCATAAATGCCGTATTCATGTTCTGCCGCGAGCTTTGCGCCCTCTTCCATTACCTTGAATTTGGAGCCGGGTACCTTGCAAACAGGGCACTTGAAATCAGCAGGCATTTCCTCTCCCTCGTAAACATAACCGCAAACGGGACATACAAATTTTTTCATAACTTTTTCTCCTTATATTATAATTAATTTTTTGACTTTTTACAAAGCGGGCATATTCCGTAATAAACGGTACGCTCGTATCTGATTTCAAATCCTGATGATATTATACCCTTGGGTTCGGGATGTTCAACCTCAAAATCGAAAATCTTTTTGCACTCGGTACAGACAAAATGATCGTGCGGAATTATAAATCCGTCGTAACAGAGGCTCTTATCCTCTGTGCCGACTGTTATAATATCCCCGCTCTCAACAAGTTTGCCGAGGTTCCTGTAAACCGTACCCAGACTGATGTCCGGAATTTTTTGCCTCACGGCATCATAGATCTGCACGGCTGTATAGTGTTCCCTTTTGGAGTGAAGAAAATCAAGTATTTCTTCTCTTTGTCTCGTGTTTCTCATCTCTTGACACCTTATCAGTAATAATTCCTGTTATCATTTTAGCAGAAATAAAACTGTTTGTCAATACCTTTTTTAAAAAAAATCAAAATTTTTTGGAGCGGAAATTTAATAATAAATATAAATAAGGAAACTATAGTGAAATATTCGGCTGACGCCGAATGTGAAATAATGTGCTGTCGCACATTGTGAAATATTGCTCCTTCGTCGCAATGTGAAATTTTCAGTTCTCCTTTGCCGTATTGATTGATGCTATTAAAATTCTTTTTACCTCAACACATCTATCCAAAATCGTTTTGTCGTTGTAATATCCGCTCTCGATCAAAAGTTCAAGCCAATATTCGGTTTCGGAGCATTCTTTGAGGGCAATATGTAACTTTGACACAAAATCCGCTTTGCCGTGTGCATAAAACGCCTCGCGTATATTCGCTCCAATGCTTGTTCCCGAACGCAAAAACTGATTGATCAGCGCACTTTCACACTTTGCTTCTTGTAGCACCTTGCAAGCGCGAATCACCTCTAAAGCAAACGCTTTAGATTTTAGCATTAAAGGACTTTCGGACATATTATTTTTCCCCCTTGCTTGACTTTATTATAAAACCTATTCCTTTTCAACCTTTATAATGAAAAAATGGCTTTTCGCCTCGGCGAAAAGCTACCTTACTTCTTCACTCTTCACTATTACTTATTACTTTACCAAAAATCTCCTCGGACGGATTTAGTGAAAAGTGAAGAGTGAATAGTGAAAAGGTAAAAACCTCCCCGAACTTCGTCCGAGGAGGTTTTTGGTGGGGGAAGCTGGATTCGGACCAGCGAAGTCAGAGACAACAGATTTACAGTCTGCCCCCTTTGGCCGCTCGGGAATTCCCCCATATATATTATATTGAAATTTGCGAAATGGAGCTGGTGAACGGAGTCGAACCATCAACCTGCTGATTACAAATCAGCTGCTCTGCCATTGAGCCACACCAGCATGGACCCTCGCGACGATATGTATTCTACCATACATTTTTTTATTTGTCAATATATAAATTTAATTTTCTGAAAATAATTTGATACCTTGTTTTTCCTTGAAAAATACGGGCGGAAAAATTCCGCCCGAGATATAATTGCTTTATGACGCTGCGCCGTTTAATGCTACGGCGACAACTATATAAAGTATGTTTGCAACTACCATCACGGCATCTGCGACCGTAAATACCGTCACGGAAACTTTGAGTTTACCCTCGGGTTTCAGAACGAGAGCAACTATATTTAAAATAAGCGATACGGCGGCAACGATAGCCGTGCCTATTCCGAAAATCACGAGCAGTACCGCGGAAATTGCTCCTCCGACAGCCTCTCCCGCCGACGGATCTGTGGTAAAATGAGCCTGCAAGACGCCCGCGAACAAGGCGGTTGAGTAAACGAGTCCTACAAGGGCTACCGCAGTTATTATTATTGAAATTATGTGTGGTATTTTTGCTTTGCTTTTCATGTTTTTGTCTCCTTATTATAAATCTGTAATTTCATATAACTTTATCGTATGCCGCCGGGGCGGTTGCAATAACCGCACAGCACGGAGAAGCAACGCCGAGATAAACATTTTTAAATCCGCACTTGTCAAGTGCGTTCCTCGATGTAAAAAAAGCCGCCTCGGGTGTATTGTTCTCTCGGCTTAAGTGCGCAAGAGTAAAGTTTATTGTGCCCTTATCGGCAAGAGTGCATACAAGTGACGAACAGTCCTCGTTTGAAAGGTGCCCGTTTTCCGAGAGTATTCTGCTCTTTAAAAAATCGGGGTATTTGCCGAAAATGAGCATATCCTTGTCGTGATTTGACTCTACAATAACATTTCTGCAACCGAAAAGGGATTCTTTTATCTCATCGGTTACATGTCCCATATCCGTGGCAATGCCGAGAGTATCGCCGTCGTCGGATGTTATTCTGTAACCGACGTTTTGCACACTGTCGTGCGGGATAACGAACGACGACAGGTGCAAAGAGCCTGCGTTCTGTTCGTATTTTACACAATGTTCAACCGCATTTTTTTGTATGTACTTACTGCTCCTCGATATAAAATCGAGGGAGGGCGAGGTTATATGTATCGGCACGGAATATTTTTTCGATATTATCTCCAGCGCGCTTATATGGTCGCTGTGCTCGTGCGTTACGAATATTGCGCTTATGTTTTCCATGGATGTTCCTACCGAGGCAAGCGACTTTTCGACCGAGAGGGCGCTTTTGCCTGCGTCGATGAGAATTTCGGTTTTCCCGTGTTTTACATAAATGCAATTACCGCCGGAGCCGGAAAAAAGGGTATATGCGGTTATCATAAAACCTTTATTGCTCCGTCGGCACGGATGCGAAGAACGTGGCAGGCACCCTCGCCGAACGCATCGTCCATAACCTTTTTGTATTTATCGGTATAGTCAATCGGCACGAAAGCCTGCGTTGTGCCGGCAAATCCGCCACCGTGAACCCGCCATGCTCCGCCTACATCCGAAAGAACGGACTCTGCAAGACAAAGAGCCAAAGAAAGCCCCTGCTCCGACACGTTCTTTACCGTATAGACGTTCTGAAGATATTTGAAACTCGAATTTCCCGATTTCAGAACATATTCGAAAAATGTCTTTATGTCGCCACTTATAAGCGCTTTTGCCTGCTTTTCAACTCTTGCATTCTCATCAAAGAAATGGAGAGAGCGCAAAATTGCACGGTCGCCGACCGCCTCGCGCAGTTCCTTTATATGCGATAGAACGTCGCTCTTTTCTATTTCTCTTAAAACCTCTCTGCCGAAGAATTTCGCAACGGATTTCATCTCGGCAGGCACAGATGCGTAGTCCTCATTAAGATCCGCATGGTTACCACCCGTATCGACTATGCAAAGAGAGTATCCTGCGCCTGTTAAGTCAAAGTCTATTTTCTTTATTTCGGGGCGGGATGTGTCTTTAAAATCTATGTAAACAACTCCGCCGACGGCACACGCGGTCTGGTCCATAAGTCCGCACGGCTTGCCGAAAAACTTGTTCTCCGCAAACTGCGCCATCTTTGCAATATCGGCATTGTCAACGCACCCGTCGTTATACAGGTAATTGAAGATGTTTCCCACCATTACCTCAAAAGCGGCAGACGACGAAAGACCCGAGCCTTTGAATACGTCGGAGGTAGTATAGGCAACATATCCGCCGACATTCAACGAGGCGTCGGAAAACGCCCTTGCCATACCGGCAACAAGCGATACGGACTTGAATTTGTGACACTCCCTCGGCTCTTTGCATTCGCCAAGGACGACGACATCCTCGTCAAAACCTTTACTTTTTATTCTTACCGTGCCGTCATCTGTTTTCGACGCCACGGCTATTATGTCAAGGTCTATTGAGCCTGCAAGAACCTTGCCGTGATTGTGGTCCGTGTGGTTGCCGGAAATTTCGCTCCTGCCCGGGACGGAGAAAAGTGAAACCTCACGCTCACCGTATATCGAATAAAACTCCCCCACGGCTTCTTCGTATCTCTTTTTCTGATACGCTATTTTGTCAGAGCCGTAGATTTCTGCAAGGCGGGAATCAAGACCGCCCTCCCTGATAAAGTTCAAAAGTCCTGTTGTGTTCATTGTATGTCCCCCAAGTATTTTATATTTTTTGCGCCAAAAGCCTTCCGGGTGTCTGTGTTTATATCGAACAGAGCCCCCTGACATTCAATCTCTCCCTCGGCAAAATCGAATTTTGCCATCATCTTTGTTCTCAGTTTGTGTATTATCGGTTCTTTCTTTACCCCGAGAATACTGTTTGTCGCTCCGCACATGCCAAGGTCAGTGATATAACCGCACGAAGAGTCAATAATCTGAGCGTCGGCGGTCTGCACATGCGTGTGCGTTCCGTAAATTACCGACACTTTGTCGGCAAAACTGTACGCTATCGCCTTTTTTTCTCCCGTTGCCTCCGCGTGTATATCGAGTACGGCAAAATCGTATTTTCCGTCGTTTCTCGCAAGAGAGCGTTCAACCGCCTCAAACGGCGAACCCGACGCGTCCATAAACGCTTCGCCCAGGACATTCATAAAAAGTATCCGCACTCCGTCGGCGTCTATTATACAGTCACCGTGACCGGGATTTGAATCGGGGTAATTAAGAGGACGGAGTATCCTGTTTTCGTCGTCAAGATATGAAAAAACGCTCGATTTGCGCCACACGTGGTTGCCCGTCGTTATAACATCCGCTCCGTTTGCAAGCAGAAGCTCGGCACTCTCTTTGTCTATACCGTTTGGCTCCGCACAGTTTTCAGCATTTACGGCAACTGCGTTTACACCGTATTTTTTTCTTATACGCCAGAGCGTTTTTGCAACATATTCCGTGCTCCTCGGTCCAACTATGTCGCCGAGAGCCAAAAGCCTGAATGATTTCATTCTTTTTCCGTTTCTATGGCTTTTCAGCCGTGTTTAATTGTACCTTCTTTTCAGAAGTTCGTGCTTTTCGTTCCAAAGTTTTTCGGAGAGGTCGACATAATAGTTATGCGGATTTTCAAACCTCAGAACCTCGTCCCACATTGAAGAAAGCTCTTCTTTGCATCTTTCCTTTATTTTATCTACCGACGGCGACTCATATACGCACTTGCCGTTTACAAATATCGGAACAAGGAGTTTTTTCACCTTGAAATTCGTCATCGTCTTTCTCTTCCAGATATAATCCGGATCAAAAAGTTCGTATGGCTCGTTCTCGTCTATTTCCTCGTCGTGCAAAGTTATAAGATCCGCCTCCGCCTTGCCTGTTTCCTTCGAGTAGAAGCGGTAAAGCGCTTTGAAATCGGGATTGGTTATCTTTGCGGCGTTTTCGCTTATCTTTATTTTCGGTATTATCTTGCCGTTTTCGTCTTCGACTGCCGACAGCTTATAAACGCATCCGAAAACAGGCTCGCTTTTCGATGTTATCATTCTCTCGCCGACACCAAAGGCGTCAACCTCGGCACCCTGTATGAGAATATCTCTTATAATATATTCGTCAAGTGAGTTGGAAACTACTATTTTACAATCGGTAAGCCCTGATGCGTCAAGCATTTTTCTCGCCTTTTTGGTAAGATAGGTTATATCGCCGGAGTCAAGTCTTATCGCCGTGTGCTTAAGCTCTTCCTCGGTAAGACATTCCTTAAACGCCTTTATTGCATTGGGAATACCGCTGCCTATTGCGTTATAAGTGTCTACAAGGAGCGTCGGGCTTTTCGGATAAAGTTTGCAATAAGTTACAAAAGCCTCGTATTCGGAATCAAACATCTGTACCCATGAGTGAGCCATGGTACCACCCGCCGGCACTCCGAACATCTTATCTGACAGAGCGCATGCGGTTGATGCGCAACCGCCGATATAGGCGGCTCTTGCACCGTATATTGCGGCATCCGGACCGTGCGCACGACGTGAGCCGAACTCCGATACGGGTCTGCCGTCTGCCGCCCTTACTATCCTTGACGCTTTGGTTGCGACAAGGCATTGGTGGTTGAGTATCAAAAGAATAAAGGTTTCCACAAACTGCGCCTCGGGTGCGGGCGCACGCACTGTCAGAATCGGCTCGTGCGGGAAAATTACCGTTCCTTCCTCAACCGCGTAAATATCGCCCGTAAAGTGAAAAGATTTCAGATAATCAAGAAACTTTTCGTCAAAAATATTTTTTGAGCGAAGATACTCTATATCGTCATCGTCAAACTTTATTGACTTGATATATTCTATTATCTGTTCAAGTCCTGCGGCAATGGCGTACCCTCCGCCGTCGGGTACTTTTCTGAAAAAGACATCGAAGTAGGAAATTTTGTCTTTCATGCCCGATGCAAAATATCCCCTCGCCATTGTCATTTCGTAAAAGTCGCATAAAAGTGTCAGGTGTCTTTCGCTTATATTCATTGAATTACCCCTTTATTTTAATTTCATCTTGAAATTTTATACTTGTAATATTATAATAGAATAAAACGGAGAGAAAATCAAGGCTTTTTCTCAAAAAAACGCACGGAGAGGAAAAATGAAAGACGGATTTATTAAGGTAAGATGCTTCTCCCCCGGGATTTGTGTCGGAGACGTGTCCGGAAATGAAAAGAAAATAAGGGAATGTATAGAGGACAGCGCAAAAAAGGGCGTTAAAATTCTCGTTTTGCCGGAACTTTGTCTGACGGCATATACATGTGCCGATCTCTTCTCGCAGAAAATACTTATAAAAACCGCAGAGGAGGCAATTGATAATCTTAAATTATCGACACTCGGCAAGGATATTCTCGTCTTTGTCGGTGTTCCGCTTGCTAACGGGGACAAGCTCTACAACTGTGCCGTCGCTCTTTTTGACGGCGAGATAATCGGGGTTATACCGAAGACGCACCTGCCTGATTACTCCGAGTTTTACGAACTGCGCAATTTTACCGAACCTGACGGAACGGAAACAAAAATAACGATACAGGGTAAGGAATATCCGTTTGGAAACGATATTCTTTTCAGATGCAAAACCGTGCCGCATCTTGTAGTCGGCTGCGAGATATGCGAGGACCTCTGGGTTCCCTCCACTCCGTCGGAAACTCTTTGCAAAATGGGCGCTACCGTAATATGCAATCTCTCAGCCTCCGACGAGATACTCTCAAAGGACGAGTACAGGCGTTCTCTCTGCTCGGGCAAGAGCGCATCGCTTATGTGCGCGTATTTATACACCGATGCACCCGAGAGCGAATCGACTACCGATGTCATCTTCAGCGCACATAATATTATCGCCGAAAACGGTACGATACTTGCAGAGTCAAAACCGTTTGCGCACAAGAATGGGGATATTATAACGGAAATAGACGTTGACAAACTTGCAAATCAGCGTATAAGAGCAAACACATTTGATAAAGAAACCGTAAAGCAGCCTCGCTTTATAGACTTCTCTCTTAAAGTTGCCGAAACGGAACTTACAAGGAAAATAGACAAATCCCCGTTCGTTCCATCGGATATTACCGTAAGGCAGAGCCGCTGTGAGCAGATACTCACAATGCAGTCACACGCGCTTGCGAAAAGGCTTTCGGTTACCCGTTCAAAATGCGCCGTAATAGGAATTTCGGGTGGGCTTGACTCCACTCTTGCACTCCTTGCAACGACGCGCGCGGCGGATTATATAGGCTGGGAGCGCAAAAATATAGTTGCCGTCACCATGCCATGCTTCGGTACGACTAAGAGGACGAGATCAAATGCTGAGAAACTGTGCGAGGCGCTCGGCGCAACTTTTAAGGAGGTCAATATCTCCGACGCGGTTGAACTTCATTTCAGAGATATAGGACACGATAAGAGCGTACAGAACGTTACGTTTGAGAATGCTCAGGCAAGGGAGAGAACGCAGGTGCTTATGGATATTGCAAACGATCTCGGCGGGCTTGTTGTCGGCACGGGCGACCTTTCCGAGATTGCGCTCGGCTGGTCCACCTACAATGCCGATCACATGTCTATGTATAATGTAAACTGCTCTGTTCCGAAAACACTTGTCAGATATGTTGTCGGCTACTTTGCCGACAAAGAGGGCGGCGAGATAAAAGCAATACTTGACGATATCTTAAATACCCCCGTTTCCCCGGAACTCCTGCCCCCCAGGGACGGCGATATAGCGCAGAAGACGGAGGAACTTGTCGGACCTTATGAACTGCACGATTTCTTCCTTTACAATATGTTAAGGCTCTCATTTACGCCGTCAAAGGTTTACCGCCTTGCAAAGTTTGCTTTCAAGGGGATCTTCGACGAACAGACGATATACAAGTGGCTTGAAGTCTTTATAAAACGCTTTTTCGCCCAGCAGTTCAAGCGTTCTTGCTCACCCGACGGCGTAAAGATAGGCTCGGTTGCGCTCTCCCCGCGCGGTGATCTTAAAATGCCGAGCGACGCCTCCCCTGCCGTCTGGCTCGAGGACTTGAAAAGCGCGCTCAGATAAGTTCAATAAATCTCTCATGCGGCGGGTTTCCCGCCGCTTTTTTTGTTACGAAACGGAATAAAAAAGCAAGACAGCGCACAGACGAAGCTGATTTTCACTATCATCTATATTTCTTTCCACCCCCCCCCGGTCTCTGCTTCCTGAAATTTGTTCGGAAAAGAACTATTTATAAAATAAAAACCGCCGAAAATCCGGCGGTTTTAGTTGTTTTAAAGCCCCATGAGTGAGAAAATGTACGGCACGAGGTACGTCATTCCCCATGCGCAAAGGCATGAGAGTACGACGAAAACGGGGAGATAGACCCACTTGAACTTTGTCCCATAGGAGTGGCGCGCTTTTTCTTCATTTCTTTCGGAAATATAGAATTTTGCACTATACCAGTCGATTTTTTCGCGTTCTTTGCCGCTTTTTGTTGTTACTTTGATTTTAGGCAACGCGCCGCCGATTACCGAGACGGTATTTCTGAGTGATGATAAATCCCTTAACAGATATTTCATTGCAAATTGCTTTTCAAGACCGAGATCATATATTGTCCTGGCGTTTTCCTCGCCTGTGCCTGAATCAAGAAGCCTTCGTATGAAAACCCCTGTATAATTCTTTGAAAAATATCCAAAAAGAACGGCAAGATTTGCGCCTATACATATAGACCATATTATCACGTTTATCGAAACGTATGTAGATGTAATGAATGACGAAACCATTTTTATTCCTCCGATTTTGCCATCGTATCGGGCATAAATCGATATTTATGACCAATTTATTCCATTATCTTCACGAAGGAGTCATTCCTGAAGTATCTTTTTACCACATATTTTGATAAGTAACTCTTCAAGATCCTCGTTGTCAACATATTCTATGTTAACTGAACGATACTTTCCTTTTGATACTATCTTTATTCTCTTACCCGTTAAAGACATAGCTTTCTTTTCGAGTTCTTTTACATAATCTACTTTGAGATCATCCTCTTCCTTTTCTTCTTTAAGTCCTTGCTCGTAAAGTTTATTGAGTTTCTTTACAAGATCCTCGGTATCTCTTACGGAAAGAGAACGAATAAGTATTTTATGTGCGGTTTCAACTATATCGTCCTTGTTTTTAAGTCCTAACAAAGCGCGCGCGTGACCTGCGGAAATATCACCTGTTTTAAGCATTTCCAACACTTCATCGGGCAAATCAAGCAGTCTCATTGTGTTTGCAACGGCACTTCTGCTCTTTCCTACTCTTGACGCAACCTCTTCCTGCGTTAAATCGAATTTATCCATAAGGGTTGCATATGCGTCCGCTTCTTCATACGGATTGAGATCTTCTCTCTGAACATTCTCTATAATTGCAAGTTCTGCTGCTTTTAATGCGTCTGCCTGCATAATTATTGCCGGTATTTCTGTAAGGCCTGCCATTTTTGCGGCTCTCCAACGACGTTCTCCTGCGATTATCTGATAAAATCCGCCACCGCTTTCTCTTACTATTATCGGTTGTATAAGACCGTGCTGGGCTATTGATTCTGATAACTGAGTAAGAGATTCTGTGTCAAAATACTTTCTCGGCTGATCGTTTTTCGGCTCTATCTCCGATATCCTGAGCGTCTGAACTCCACTGTCATGCGAGGAATCGGGCATCTCTATGTAGTTATCGGCAAAAATTGATTCAAGTCCTTTTCCAAGTCCCTTTTTCATATTGTTTTCTCCTGTTCTATATGTATTTTTATCTTTATACTTCTGTTCTTGATATAATCTCTTTCGCCAGATCCTCATACTCAAGAGTACCTTTTGAAAATTTTGCGTAATACTGTATTGGCTCACCGAAACTCGGCGCCTCGGACAATGTTACGGAACGAGATATTTTAGATTCAAAAAGTTTATCGTCGTAATATTTTTTCAGTTCCTCGTAAACCTGAGTTGAGAGTTTGTACCTCGGGTTGTACATTGTAAGAAGTATTCCTGTTACGGTAAGCGACGGATTGTATAACTGCTTTATTGTTTTTACTGTCATCATAAGTTGTGAAAGACCTTCAAGAGAATAATATTCGCATTGCATGGGGACAATTACTCCCTGACTTGCCGTCAGCGCGTTTATTGTGATTATACCGAGCGACGGGGGGCAGTCCATAATGATATAATCGTATAAATTCTCTTTTTTCAGGTTCTCAAGACGCTTTTTGAGGAAATACTCCCTGTCTTTCTGTGTTGTTATCTCAAATTCGCTTGCTGCAAGCGATATATTGGACGGAATAATGGATAAGTTTTTAAACTTGGTTTTTATTATAGCGTCCTTTGCGTCGCATGTACCTGAAATTACGTTGTACGATGTCTGTATAAGAGAACTTTTCTGTATACCGACTCCGCTTGTGGAACTGCCTTGAGGATCAAGATCGATAAGGAGGACTTTTTTACCCAGCAAGGCAAGAGCGGTGGCCGCATTTATTGTGGACGTTGTTTTTCCTACGCCACCCTTTTGATTTGCAAAAGAAATAATATAAGACATAATTTTCTCCCTTCCGTTTAATAATTGCAGACAACTTTCTGCTTATATTCTATCATGTATGCAGTAAAAAATCAATAGTCTTTTTACTACTTTCAAAAAAGTTTCACGTGAAACAATAGCCAAAGCACGTAACAAAAAGTTTCACGTGAAACAAAAGAATATATGAGAGTTACGTCGTATTTCGTGAAAACAAGTTTGTAAAATAAAAAGGAAGCAAAAGTTTACTTCCTTTTTAAATATGCGCACTAACTTTTAATGATGGGGAATTCTTGAGAAATTTTGATTGCATGGAACAATTGCTTTTCTTAATGGACCTATCCAATAGAGATTAAAGGGAAGCACCCCTCCTGCAGAAGAATCTTATACAGAATAAAACAATATATGACAAAAAGCTGCAATGTTTCACGTGAAACATAATTTTAAACTTCAGTTTACGACGAAAGAAGAAAAATTGAACAGAGAAAATCACATAGCTTCTTTTGCAAGCGCTTTTTCGGTTGATTGCGTGGGCTTTGGTATTAAAATAGTCAATTCAGTAAACTCGTCGTTTTCTATTCTCCTGCTTTTAATATTTATACCGCTGTTCTTTACCGAGTCTATTGCTCTGTCGATTGCCATGTAAAAAGATTTTACATCTTTAAATGTTTTTGTGCTTGCAGAATAACTGTCGGAAGGAGAATCATTGGTTTTGGAAGAAGTAATGATCTTTTCTATGAGTTCTTCACTTTTTGTTACATTCAGACCTTCATCTATTATTCTGTCAAGTACTTTTTGCCTTGTGTCTGCATCATATATACGCAACAATGCTCTTGCGTGGCGCTCCGTGAGATTATTCTTAAGAATTTTTTCTCTTTCTTCGTCGGAAAGGCGCAAAAGCCGCAGTTTGTTCGCTACAAAGGATTGACTGTTGGAAAGTTTTTTTGCTATTTGCTCCTGAGTCAGATCATATGTATCAATAAGCGTCTCTATTGCATGGGCTTGCTCAAAAATATTAAGATCTTCTCTTAAAAGATTCTCAATTATGGACATTTCGGCAGATTTCATTTCACTTACATTCATAATCACGCAGGGAACAGTCTCCATTCCGAGTTCCTTGGATGCTCTTAAACGCCTTTCACCTGAAATAAGTTCATATCCGTCCCCTGCTTGCCGTACAGTAAGCGGCTGTATTATACCGTATTGCCGTATACTGTTTGCAAGTTTGAGAATTGCCTCATCGGCAAAGTCTTTTCTCGGCTGATTTGGATTGGGAACTATTTTACTTACTTCAATCTGGTGAATCATTTCGTCCCCGTCCTGTTTTTTACTGCCCTGATAGTAGATTTTCATTTCTTTTACCTCTCTTTTTCTTTATTTTCCGGTTTTTTATTGCGATTTTCGTTATTATCGCATCCTTATACCGATTATACCATTTCCCGACTGAATTTTTTGTAGAAGCGTGCTGTAAATATATGGTAAATTATGGATTTAAGACTTGGTTACAGTCGATTCTATCTGATTTAAAGGAATAATATGGAAAAGCGAGTCGATGAAAAACGTATATAAGGCAAAAATCCGGGCAAAATAAATAAAAATATTTTGCTCATTTTACGGAGGAAAAAATGTTTGAAAAAATAAATCAATTCAGAAACGCTCCCGAGCGCACGACGCTCACGCTCACCTTTTCCGAGAGCATTTCGGTGGGCAAGCAAGGCGGAAGCGGTAATTCTCAGAGTGGAAACATCGCCTCACGGAGTGCACAAGGCGGATATTCTGGCGGTCAAGGCTCGCAAGGCGGTGATGGCTCCTCGCAAGGCGCCACCGCGCAAAACGGCGCTTCAGCCGGCTCAGAGAGCACACAGAACGAAAGCAACGCTTCACAGGGCTCAAAAGGGTCCGGCGGCGGTAACGGAGCACAGACGGGTGCACAAGGCTCATCCTCATGCGGTTGCTCCTCGGGCGGCACAAGCGGCTCTATACAATGCTCCCACACCTTAAAAGTCCGCCTATGCGACGCCATCGCCGTAATGCTTGGCGCAAAGATAATATTTACCTCTTTAATCATGCTGAAATGCAAATTGGGAAAATAAACGGAATAGAATGGCTTGCTTCCGCTCGTGCAAGCGGTATGCCGTAGCGTTATAACATTGTTAAAATATGCAGGTATATGAAGTATAATGATTATTGCGGTCCCGTATAAACGTGCGGAACCGCGATTCTTTATATATAAGTTTTTTATTGCAATATTTATATAAGTGTGATAAAATGTGCTTGAACAGAGAGGTGATATTATGATTGAGGATACGATAGCCGCCGTATCTACGGCAAAGGGCAAGGGCGGCGTCGCTATGATTCGAATAAGCGGCCCTGACGCCCTGGAAGTGGCAAAGAGGGTATTTCGAACTCACGGCTCACAAGTAGTGCCGAGGAGATGCCTCTATGGAGACATTATAAGGGAAAATGAGATAATAGACGACGGTACGCTTACTTATTTTGCCGCACCTCATTCATATACGGGCGAGGACGTGTGCGAAATTTGCTGTCACGGAGGAATATACGTAACATCTGCTGTTCTCGAGGCGGTGCTTTCGTCAGGTGCGAGAATTGCCGGTGCGGGAGAGTTTACAAGGCGCGCATATATAAACGGCAAACTGACCCTTTCACGCGCGGAGGCGGTAGGCGGGGTAATAGACGCCGTGACGGACAATCAATTAAAACTTTCGTCATCACAGGAAAGGGGCGTTCTCTCGGCAAAAATCTCCGAAATAAGAGAGATTATGCTTGCCATGCTGTCCAGATCCTATGCCACAATAGATTATCCGGACGAAGATATTGAAGATCTTGAAAGAGAGGAAATGCGACACTCTCTCGACAAAATCGTATCGGAACTCGAAAATCTCAAAAAGAGTTATCGTGCGGGGCGCGCAATTGCCGAGGGGATAAAAACATCGATCGCAGGCAAGCCGAATTCGGGCAAGAGCACGCTTTACAACAGGATTTTCGGCAGTGATGTGTCGATAGTTACCGATATTGAGGGGACCACAAGAGATATAATAGAACACACAGTGTCGCTTGGAGGGGTAACCCTTTCGCTTTCCGACACGGCAGGTATCAGAGAAACAACCGATACAGTCGAAAAAATAGGTGTTGAGCGCGCAAAATCAAAAATAAACGACGCGGAGCTTGTTATATGCGTTTTCGACGCTTCGACAAAGGAAAGTACACTTGACGACGAGATAATAAGCCTTGCATGCGGCAAAAGTGCAATAGCCGTTATAAACAAATGCGACAAAGAGAAAAAAATATCACCTGAATTTGAGAAAAAGATAAAAGATAATTTTAGATATATAATCTATATTTCGGCAAAAACAGGCGAGGGAGTGTCGATAATTTCGGAAACCGTGGCAAAAATGTATGATCTTTCACAGATAAATATCTCCTCGGACGCGGTAATATCGAACGCAAGACAACACTCGTCCGTGAAACTCGCCCTTGACGGTGCAAAAGAGGCAAGGGAAGCGCTTATATCGGGAGAGAGCAACGATATAGTCTGCTATTCTCTGGAACGGGCGCTTGCCGAACTTGAAATGATAGATTCAAGAAATGTAAGCGAAGAAATAGTAGACGAGATATTCTCGCACTTCTGCGTCGGAAAGTAAATATATGCGGCCGGGTCTTGGTGCTACTGCGCTTTTTTCGACAAAGCTTTCGGTGGAGTAAAAATGGAAAGTAAAAGATTTACCAAAAACGATAACGGATTTATATGTGAAAACTGCGGGGCAAAAGTTGAGCCGCTCGGATATTCTTCGAGAAACCACTGCCCGTTTTGCCTTTGCTCGAAACATGTTGATGTAATGCCGGGGGACAGGGCGAACGAATGCGGAGGGATAATGGACCCTATACGCGTTGAACTTGACTCTAAAAAAGGATACGTTATAATACATAAATGTCGTAAATGCGGCGAGGAAAAACGCAACAGAGCCGCAACTGAGGCGAAAAATCAGCCCGACGATATAAAAAAGATAATAAAGCTGACGGCGGGGGAGATATAGCAATGGGGTGTATGCTTTGCCCGCGCAGATGCGGAGTTGACAGGAGCGTTACAAAAGGCTTTTGCCATATGGGCGATAAGGTAAAAGTAGCAAAAGCCATGCTTCATATGTGGGAAGAGCCGTCAATTTCGACAAGACTGCCCGAAAAAAACGATATAGCACACATCGAGGCGAAAAAACTTTGCAAAAAGCAAGAATCTGACGCGGGTAGTGCAGACAATACGCGCGCCGTGACGGAGAAATCGGAAAATACCCGTGTGAGCGTCGATAAAACCGAAAAGCAAGGAGGCAGCGGAGCGATATTTTTCTCGGGTTGTTCTCTCGGCTGCGTTTATTGTCAGAACCGCGATATAAGAAGCGGAGATATAGGCGACGAGATAAGCGAAGAGGAACTTGCCAAAAAGATGCTTGAACTTCAAAAGATGGGGGCATACAACATAAATCTTGTAACACCTACTCATTTTGCCGATAAAATCGCCGCGAGCGTGTCGATAATTCGTGATAAGCTTAAAATTCCTATAGTATATAATACCTCGGGATATGAACTGCCTGAAACTATTGAGCGCGTGTCGGAGTTTGTGGATATATTCCTTACCGATATGAAGTACTTTTCGCCCGAGGTAAGCGCGAAATACTCTTTTGCGCCCGATTATTACTATTATGCGAAAAAATCCTTCGGCAAAATGCTTGAAGCACAGCCAAAGGTAATGATAAAAGACGGTCTTATGAAAAAAGGTGTTATTATGCGACATCTTGTATTGCCCGGTTTGCGTAAGGATTCAATAAAAATCCTCGAGGACGTGTCGATAAATTATGATATTTCATCATTCAGGCTATCTCTCATGAGCCAATATACGTCCTCTTTTTGCCCCGATAAATATGGGGAACTTAAAAGGAAAATAACCACTTTTGAATATCAGAGCGTTCTTGAAAGAGCAGTGGAGATCGGTTACGACGGATATATGCAGGATATTTCCTCGTCAACCTCGCTTTATACTCCTGATTTTAGTTCGCAAACTCAAAAATTATAACAAGGGCGCTTTATATAGTTAATGAAGAAACGGCTTTCACGGGGCGAATCGTGAAAGCCGTTTTTGCGGCAGACTTCTATAATTAAAGCCATGTGCCGTTTTTTTTAAATTATGAACCGGGCCTGTAAGCCGTGTTCTGTTAAAGACGGTCATCTATCTTTGCCTTACGTCACCGTAAGGCTCCGCAAAAAATGCGTGCCACCTGCGAAAGAGGCAAAAGCCTTATCGGGCAAATAAAATCTTTCGCATACGGTGTTGCTTCGGATAGGGTTTACACCCGCTCCATGTTACCATGGAACGACGTAGGCTCTTACCCTGCGTTTTCATCCTTACCGCACGGGTGCGGCGGTTATTTTCTGTTGCACTTTCCCTAAGGTCACCCTCGGCTGACGTTATCAGTTATCCTGCCCTGTGAAGCACGGACTTTCCTCACGGTAATACCTTTCGGCGCCATACCGCGCAACCGTCCGACCCGGTTCTTAAATATTATAATGTAAAAAAAACATTTTGTCAAGTCGATGAAACAATTACCACCTATATTTTTCGGATTAGCACAGAAAATAAACATACCGGAAATACGGAGGTGATTTTTATGTACGGTGACGATTCGTATAATATGCCGCTGGGATTTGCCATGGCTCTCGCCGGAAATCCAAGAGCTATGAATGCATTTATGAAAATGGAAGACGAGAAACAGGATCAGATTATAGAACAGGCTAAATCCACAAAAACAAAGCGTGAGATGCAACAACTTGTAGATCGTCTTGTGATAAATTAATTAAGGTATTTTATATATTGCGAACAAAAAAGACGCATAACTGTTTGTGAAAATTTTGTGATGCTTATTTGACGGTTTTCAAATTTTTTTCTTGCAATTTGTCAAAACTTATGTTATACTGTATGTGCAACAGAAAATATACTCGATATAATGCGGGCGAGATGGGCCCGGAGTCTCTACTGGGCAGCCTATCTGCCCGACTATCGAACCATTCTGAACCGGGGATGTCTTCCGGTTTATTGCGGTTTGATAGCGGCTCAATATTATATCGGCCGCTTTTTTGTTGCTAAATTTTTTTGAGAGGAGAAACTTATGGATAAGTTTTTCAAAATCAGTGAGCGCGGCTCAACCGTAAGAACCGAAATTATAGCCGGACTCACAACTTTCTTTGCAATGGCATACATTGTCGTTACAAACCCGAATCAGATTGTAGGATTTAATTTCAATCCTGCATTTGGATTTGATAAAATCTGGAACGCAGTATACGTTGCATCCATTCTTGTTGCCGTAGCCGGTACGCTCCTTTATGCTCTTTATGCAAAGTTACCCTTCGCACAGGCGTGCGGAATGGGACTTAACTCATTCTTCTTTGTTTCATTTATTCTTCCAACCCTTACATTTGATCTTGAAGGAAACATTATATCCGGAGATCCTGTCAGCGGTTATCAGAAGGGTCTTTGCGTAATACTGATCTCCGGTCTTATATTCCTTATTCTTTCCATTACCGGTGCAAGAGCATACATTGCAAGAGCACTCCCCGAAAATCTTAAAAAGGCTATCCCGGCAGGTATCGGTCTTTTCATCGCTTTTATCGGATTTCAGAATGTGGGCATTATACAGGCGAACAAATTTACTTTCGTGCAGTTCTTTGATTTCCACAGCGCAGTATCCGGCAAGTCATTCTATGAAGCGTGGGTGGCAATAGCTCCCGTAGTTCTGGCACTTATCGGACTTTTCGTAATGGCTGTACTCTCAAAGAAAAACGTCAAGGGATCTGTTATAATCACCATTCTCGGCGTTTCGGTTCTTTACTATCTCACCACATGGACTGCTCCTGAGTTTGATTTCAAACAGATCGGTCAGTCATTCAAAGATTTCGGTGAAATCGGTATATTTGGCGCATTCAAGGGCTTCAGCGTATTTGCAGGCGGATTTGAAGCGGTTGTAAACGCGATAGTTCTTATAATCACTTTCTGCCTTGTTGATATGTTCGATACGATAGGCACTCTTTACGGAACCGCTTCCGAAGCAGGTATGCTTGACGAAAACGGCGACCCGATTGATATGGACAAGTCCATGACATCCGATTCCATAGCAACCGTTGTCGGCGGTATCCTCGGTACCTCAACCTGTACGACTTTCGTTGAGTCTGCGGCAGGCGTCGGCGCCGGCGGAAGAACAGGTCTTGCTTCTCTCGTTACGGCAGGATGCTTCTTCCTCTGCCTCTTCCTCACTCCTTTGGCGGCAATAATTCCTTCTTGCGCAACCGCTCCGGCTCTTATCTACGTCGGCGTTCTGATGCTCAAGGGATTTGCAAAGGTTGATATGAGCGACATCACAAGCGCAGTTCCCGCGTTCCTCGCTCTTATCATGATGCCCCTTACGTACTCCATCTCGAATGGTATCGCAATCGGCGCTATCGCATACGTTCTTATCACACTTATCACAGGAAAATATCAGAAGAAGGATATACCCGTAACGGTAATCGCAGTCCTCTTCACTTTGAGATTCTTCCTCGTTTCGATGTAATAAGCGAAATCATAAGGGGCTGTCGCATTTGACGACACCGAAAAAGTCGGTTTATCCAAAATAAATGGAGGTGGCTGTAAAATCCGCCTCCTACTTTTTTGTAAAGTCAGTAAATGAGAAAAATAATAAGGTTGAAATTCTAACGAATTTCTTCATCTTATGACTTTTTCTTGCGCTGTTTTCGCCCCTCGACGTACACAAGTACGCCTCACAGGACGAAGAACGACGCATCTCGCCTAAATCCGCCTATCCCCTATAAAGTTCTCGGGGCTGTTGCAAATTTTATTTGCAACAGCCCCTTTTTATAAAAAGGCAGAGAAAACATTGCTAAAAAAGCGGCGGGAGCAAGCCCCCGCCCTACCTATTACCTCTTCACTCTTCACTATTATTTCGTTTTGACATTCGGACCGTCGGGGACGCCGGTCCCTACAAGGTGCAAATTGTTTGTCGGACCGTC
>CAMETB010000008.1 GCA_945936265.1 uncultured Clostridia bacterium | reverse complement strand
AACATTCTTTTCCGATGCGAGAAATCCTGCGGCGACGATTATTACGTCCGCTTTTATCTCTTTCCTGGTTGATTCTACGGGGACGGGGCGTCTGCCCTCGAACGCTACGTCGCAAACGGTTACGGAGATGAGCTTGCCGTCCTTATCGAAAGTGACGTCGGTTGCCATTTTCCGATACTCCCTCGGGTCTTTGCCGTAAACGGCTATTGCCTCCTCCTGACCGTAATCTGTTTTAAGGACTTTCGGGTATTCGGGCCACGGGTTGTTCTCGCTTCTTGTGATGGGCGGCTTGGGCATCATTTCAAGTTGAATAATGCTCTTCGCACCGTGACGAACACAGGTTCCCACACAGTCGTTACCCGTATCGCCGCCGCCTATTATCACTATGTCCTTGCCCTTTACATCCGGATATTTTTTGTCCGTAAAATTTGAATTAAGCAGACTTTTTGTATTTTCGGTGAGAAAATCTACCGCATAATACATTCCGTCCTTTGCCATTATATCGGGCGAAAATACCGCTCTCGGATTTTTGGCTCCCGTGCAAAGCACGACAGCATCGTATTCGTTTATGAGTTTTTCGGCTTTTTCCTTGTCCGCCATATCGGCGTCGGTTACGAATTTTACGCCTTCCGCTTTCATTAAATCTATACGGCGGTCAACTATGCTCTTTTCAAGTTTCATATTCGGTATCCCGTACATAAGGAGTCCGCCTGCTCTGTCCTCACGCTCGAACACGGTCACATTATGCCCGCGGTAGTTAAGCATATCGGCTACCGCAAGCCCTGCGGGTCCTGAGCCGATAACGGCTATTTTTTTATCGCTCCTTACCTCAATTTCCCTCGGTTTCATATAGCCGTTTGCAAAGGCGTTTTCAATTATGAAAAGTTCGTTGTCCTTTATTGTAAGGCTTTCACCGTCAAGACCGCACATACAAGCGCACTCGCACAGTGCGGGACATACCCTTCCCGTAAATTCGGGAAAATTGCTCGTCTTGAGTAGCCTTGAGAGCGCGTGCTTATAATTTGAGGTATATATCTCGTGATTCCACTCGGGTATAAGGTTATGGAGCGGGCAACCCGTTTTCATGCCGTTTAATACCATTCCCGATTGACAAAACGGAACGCCACAGTTCATACATCTCGCGCCCTGTTTTTTTCTCTCGTCGGAAGGCAGAGGTATATGAAATTCATTAAAATTTTTTATTCTCTCCAAAGGATCAACAGATGTATTCTGCTGTCTTTGGTATTCGAGAAATCCGGTCGGTTTTCCCATCTTTTCTGCCTCCTTATCTTACATTTGTGTAAAACGCTTCTATTTCAGCTTCTTCGCGGCTCATTCCCTTTTCCTCCATTGCCGATATGGATGCAAGCATTCTGCTGTAATCTACCGGCACTATCTTTTTAAAGGAAAATACCTTGTTGTCGAAATCGTCAAGAATCCTCTTTGCAAGAGGCGAGCCCGTTTCTTTATAATGCTTGGTTAAAAGTTCGTTTATCTGCGCAATTTCGTACTTTTCCGTGATGTTTTCTATATTTACCATTTCCTTATTCACGTTCATATAAAGATCATGGTTTTCGTCAAGGACATAGGCTATTCCTCCGCTCATTCCTGCCGCAAAGTTTTTGCCCACTTTGCCGAGAATAAGAACAACGCCGCCCGTCATATATTCGCAGCCGTGGTTGCCGACACCTTCACATACGGCACAAGCGCCCGAGTTTCTTACGCAGAAGCGCTCGCCTGCTACTCCGTTTACATATGCATAACCGCTTGTTGCTCCGTAAAGCGCCACGTTTCCTATGATAACGTTTTCTTCGGGCTTGAATACCGAGTCTTTCGGCGGATATATAGCAAGTTTACCGCCCGAGAGCCCCTTGCCGAAGTAGTCGTTTGCGTCACCCTCGACTTTCAGGGTAAGACCTGCCGGAATAAATGCGCCGTATGACTGCCCTGCGCCGCCCTTACAGTTTACGACAAATGTGTCTTCTTTAAGGGTATTCTTGTACCTCTTGGTTATCTCAGAGCCAAGTATCGTTCCGAATGTCCTGTCGGTGCTCGTGATATCGACGCTGACTTTGCCGCCCTTGCCGCTTTCAAGTCCTTTTTGAAGCTTGGTAAGGAGCACTTTTTCGTCAAGGGTATTTTCAAGTTTGAAGTCATAAGTATTGTTCGGGTCAAAATGGCTGTTTACGTTGCCGTAAGGATTATTTATTATTGACGACATGTCTATCTTGTTTGCCCTCGGAAGTGACTTATTTTTCATAACTTTGAGCAGGTCACTTCTTCCGACGAGGTCGTCAACCTTGCGAATGCCGAGTTTAGCCATTATCTCACGGAGTTCCTCGGCAACGAACATCATGAAATTGGCAACATATTCGGGTTTGCCCCTGAATCTTGCGCGGAGTTCGGGGTTTTGCGTCGCTATGCCAAACGGACATGTATCGAGATTGCATACACGCATCATCATACAGCCCATGGTGACAAGCGGCGCGGTTGCAAAACCAAACTCCTCTGCACCGAGCATTGCGGCTATCGCAACGTCACGCCCCGTCATGAGTTTGCCGTCGGTTTCTATTATAACTCTTGAGCGCAAGCCGTTTTGTATAAGCGTCTGGTGCGCCTCAGCAACTCCGAGTTCCCAAGGCAGCCCCGCATTATGTATTGAACTTTTAGGTGCGGCGCCGGTCCCTCCGTCGGAACCGGAAATAAGGACAACCTGCGCGCCCGCCTTTGCTACGCCTGCGGCTATCGTTCCGACACCCGCTTCGGATACGAGTTTTACGGATATTCTTGCGTCACGGTTTGCGTTTTTGAGATCGTAAATAAGTTGCGCAAGGTCCTCTATTGAGTATATATCGTGATGCGGCGGAGGCGAAATAAGCGACACTCCCGGGGTGGAATACCTCGTCTTTGCTATCCACGGGTATACCTTTTTACCCGGCAAATGTCCGCCCTCGCCGGGCTTTGCGCCCTGTGCCATCTTTATCTGTATTTCCTTTGCGCTGTTAAGATATTCACTCGTAACTCCAAAACGCCCGGATGCAACCTGCTTTATTGCGGAACAACGCTCCGATGCAAGCCTTTCGGGCAGTTCTCCGCCTTCTCCGGAGTTTGATTTACCGCCGATTTTATTCATAGCCAGAGCAAGACACTCGTGCGCCTCCTGCGATATAGAGCCGTAGGACATTGCGCCCGTTTTGAATCTCTTTACTATCTCGGAAGCGCTCTCAACCTCGTCTATCGGTATAGGCGTGACTTTGTCAAAGTCAAAGGTAAGAAGTCCTCTCAACGTATGCGGCACGTTTTCGTCATCGACAAGAGCGCTGTATTCCTTGAATTTTTCATAATCTCCCGTCTGCGTTGCTCTCTGGAGCGTCAGTATGGTATAGGGATTATACATATGGTCGTCCTTGTCACAACCGCTGCGAAGTTTATGCTCTCCGTTGCTGTCAACGGTAGTATCTACACCGAGCCCAAGCGGATCAAAGGCGTGGGAGTGTCTGAATTTTACCCCCTCATCTATCTCTTCAAGTCCTATCCCCTCGACTCTGCTGACGGTGTTCGTAAAGTATTTATCGACTACGCTCTTTTTGATACCCACGATTTCAAATATCTGTGCGGACTGGTATGACTGAAGGGTGGATATGCCCATTTTGGAGGCTATTTTTACAATTCCGTGAAGTATTGCGGAATTGTAATCGTCTATCGCCACTTTTTCATCTTTATCGAGAAGTTCGCATTCGATAAGTTCCCCTATACACTCATGTGCAAGATATGGGTTTATGGCTCTCGCTCCGAAACCGAGCAATGTTGCAAAATGATGGACATCCCTCGGCTCAGCACTTTCGAGAATTATCGACACTGCAGTCCTCTTTTTTGTCCTTATAAGGTGTTGCTCAACCGCGGATACAGCAAGAAGCGACGGTATGGCAACATGGTTTTCGTCAACTCCCCTGTCGGACAAAATTATTATATTGGCGCCGTTTTTGTACGCTCTGTCACACTTTACGAAAAGCTGATCAAGTGCTTTTTCAAGCGGTGTGCTGTTATAGTAAAGAAGCGATATTGTTTCAACCTTAAACCCGGGCTTGTTTATCGATTTTATTTTCATAATATCGATGTTCGTGAGAATAGGATTTCTTATCGCTATGACATTGCAGTTCTCAGGCTTATCGTCAAGCAGATTTCCGTCGCTGCCGAGATAGACAGTCGTATCGGTTACTATTTCCTCTCTTATTGCGTCTATCGGAGGATTTGTTACCTGTGCAAATATCTGTTTGAAGTAGTTAAACAGTGGCTGGTGCTTATCGGAAAGTACCGCAAGAGGAATATCAACTCCCATGGCTGAGGTTGGTTCTGCTCCGTTTAATGCCATTGGAAGAATTGATGTCTTTATCTCTTCATAAGAATAGCCGAACGCTTTATACATTCTGTCACGCTCTTTCTGCGTGTATCTCTCTCCTTTGTGGTTCGGTATTTTAAGAGACGAAAGCCTTACAAGGTATCTGTCGAGCCACTCGCCGTAAGGCTTTCTTGAAGCGTATGTGCTCTTTAATTCCTCGTCGGAGATAATTCTTTTCTTTTTGGTATCCACAAGGAGCATTTTACCCGGTTTCAGACGCGATTTCTGTACTATTTTCGTGTCATCTATATCGAGAACCCCTACCTCTGAGGAAAGTATAAGATATCCGTCGCTCGTAACATAGTATCTTGACGGGCGAAGCCCGTTACGGTCAAGTGTCGCGCCGACGACATCACCATCGGAGAAAAGTATGGATGCAGGGCCGTCCCACGGCTCCATCATTGTCGAATAATACTCGTAAAGATCTCTCTTTTTTGTGTCCATCTGCTTGTCGTTACGCCATGGCTCGGGAATAACCATCATCATGGCAAGCGGAAGTTCAACACCGTTCATAACGAGAAATTCTATGGTGTTATCAAGCATGGCGGAGTCGGAACCGCTTGTATCTACAACCGGAAGAATTTTATCCATATCTGCGGAGGATATAACCGTAGAGTACATGGTTTCCTCCCTTGCAAGCATCCTGTCAACGTTGCCTCTTATGGTGTTTATCTCACCGTTATGAAGGATAAATCTGTTCGGATGCGCCCTCTCCCAACTCGGATTGGTATTGGTTGAAAAGCGTGAGTGAACAAGGGCAATTGCACTTTTGCAATCCTCACTCTGAAGGTCTGGGTAGAATTTACGAAGCTGCCCTACAAAGAACATTCCCTTATAAACTATCGTACGGCACGACAAAGATACGACGTACGTATCGTCGTCGCTGTGTTCAAATTCTCTGCGCGCTATGTAGAGGCGCCTGTCAAATTCGAGATCGTCTTTTACGTTTATCGGTCTTTTTATAAAGCATTGGTAAACAGAGGGCATACAGTCCCTTGCCTTGTTGCCGAGAACGGACGGAACAGTCGGCACCTTGCGCCAGCCGAGAAATTTAAGTCCTTCTTTTTCGACGATAACCTCAAACATCTTCTTCGCCTGATTTCTCTTTAATGTGTCAGACGAGAAAAAGAACATTCCGACGCCATACTCTCTCTCTTTTCCTATCGAAAAGTTCATTTCCTTGGTTATACTTGCAAAAAAAGCATGAGGAACCTGTATCATTATTCCGACTCCGTCACCGGTTTCTCCACTTGCGTCCTTGCCGGCGCGGTGTTCGAGCTTTTCTACTATTTTAAGTGCGTCGTCAACGACCTTATGGCTCTTTTCTCCGTTTATCGACACGACCGCACCGATACCGCAGGCATCGTGTTCATATGCGGAATCATAAAGTCCTTTTTGAAGTCTTTTCATATTTCCCTCCGAGAAAACAAAAAAGGCGCAATGAAAAAAGTTCATAGCGCCTTTGCTGTGATTGTTAAAATATTATCATAATATAAAGGATTTGTCAAGAGATATTTTTCAAAAAGTCAGTTGTCGTCGGATTTCATCAGTTTTATAGAGCAAAAAGAAATTACAAGGAACGAAACGACACATATAAAAAAGAACAGATACGAACTGGAGCCTGCCTGTAAAGCCGCCATGACCGCAGAGGAAAATCCAAGGCAAAAAGAGATTTTATACGACACATGGTTGGGCTTTTTTGTGAAAACGGCATAAAACGCATTTACTGCACCGAGTAATTCAACAATAATGAAAACAAGCATGAATATCGCTACTACAGAGTAAATATCATAAAGAAAATATTGAAAAAAGTTTATGTTGTACATTTCAATTTCGGTTGCTCCTCCCATGCCCACCTTTGTTTCTGTCATCGTTATTATGGGAGTAAGAAGCGATATCGGCACGGCAAGATGTGCAAGCGCTATTATAAGATAGAGTTTTTTCTCCATGTTCGCACTTCCTTTCCCGATTATTTTATCACAGACCTTAATATTTGTCAACAAAACTTAATAAAAAGGTGTTTTATTTGATTTTTTTCTTGACAAGGTGTCGATGCGGTGTTATAATACTTAAAAAGCGGTGCCAAAAAGGCGCTGATAAATATCGGCTTTGACGGAAAGAGTAACTTTTACCCGATTTTCAGAGAGAGAAATATTATGGTGCGATTTTCTTATGAGAGTAATTGTGAAGACCACTCCCGAGCTGCAGAACGAAAAAAAGTTCTGCCGTATTCCTGCGTTAAAGGTTTATGAGTTAAATCTAAGGTGGAACCGTGTTTAATGCACCCTTAATGCCCAAGCGGCATTAAGGGTTTTTATTTTTGTAATTTTTCAAGGAGGATTTTATATGAAAATTATCATGAATGACGGCACTGTCAGAGAATGTGCCGACAAGGCGGAGGAACTCCATGTAATCCGCCATACCGCGGCGCATGTAATGGCACAGGCTATAAAGAGGCTTTACCCGGAGGCTATGTTTGCTTACGGACCGGCTACGGAAAAAGGATTTTATTACGATGTCGATCTCGGCGAGCGCAAACTTGCCGACGAAGATCTTGCCGCAATAGAGGCCGAAATGCACAAAATAGTAAAGGAAAATCTTCCTATAAAACCTTTTATTCTTCCAAGGAGCGAAGCCGTTGCTTTTATGGAGGAAAGAGGCGAAAAATACAAGGTTGAGCATATAGGGGATCTTGCCGATGACGCCGTTATAAGCTTTTACAAACAGGGCGAGTATGTCGATATGTGCGTAGGTCCTCACCTCTGCTATACGAAGGCGCTTAAAGCGTTCAAGGTAACCCAGCAATCGGGCGCCTACTGGAAAAATGACAAAAACAACAAGATGCTCACAAGGATAAACGGCGTTGCCTTCTCTACCCAGGACGAGCTTGACGCTTATATGAAACTTCTCGAAGAGGCAGAAAAGAGAGACCACCGTAAAATAGGCAAGGAAATGGGTCTTTTCATGATATGCGAGGAAGGTCCCGGATTCCCGTTCTTTTTGCCCAAAGGAATGGCGCTTAAAAATGCCCTTATAGATTATTGGAGAGAAATTCACACCCGCGACAACTATGTTGAGGTTTCTACTCCTATGATAATGAACAGAAAGCTCTGGGAGACAAGCGGTCACTGGGATCACTATAAGGACAATATGTACTCGACCATAATCGACGACGAAACCTATTGCATAAAGCCGATGAACTGCCCCGGCGGAGTTATGGTATATAAGAGCCACCCGCACAGTTACCGCGATCTGCCTATGCGCGTAGGTGAACTCGGTCTTGTTCACCGCCACGAGTTAAAAGGCGCTTTGCACGGCCTTTTCAGAGTCCGTTGCTTCACACAGGACGATGCCCACATATTTATGCGTAAGGATCAGATAACCGATGAAATAATGGGCGTTGTTCACCTTATAAACGAGGTTTATGAGAAATTCGGCTTCAAGTATTTCATAGAGCTCTCAACACGTCCCGAGGACAGTATGGGAAGCGACGAGGACTGGGAGGCTGCAACGAACGGTCTTAAAAACGCACTTGAAAAGCTCGGTCTTGACTATATAGTAAACGAGGGCGACGGTGCTTTCTACGGTCCTAAAATAGACTTCCACCTTGAAGACAGCCTCGGAAGAACGTGGCAATGCGGTACAATTCAGCTTGACTTCCAGATGCCTCTTAACTTCGGTCTTGAATACACGGACGAAAACAACGAAAAGCAACGACCGATAATGATACACCGCGTATGCTTCGGCTCGATTGAGCGTTTTATAGGTATTCTTACCGAGCATTTTGCGGGCAAGTTCCCGACCTGGCTCGCCCCCGTTCAGGCAAAAGTCCTTCTCGTTTCAGAAAAGAGCTCCGAATATGCTCACAAGATATACGGTATGCTCCGTGACGCAAAGATAAGATGCGAAATTGACGAAAGAAACGAAAAGATCGGCTATATGATAAGAGAGGCACAGACAATTGACCGCGTGCCCTATATGGTAATTATCGGTCAGAAGGAAGCGGAGGAAGGTCTTGTTTCGATCCGTTCAAGAGACGGCTCCACCGTGACGATGACCCCCGACGAATTTATCGCAAAAATAACCACCGAAATAAAGGACAGAGTATAAAAAATTCCCCAACGGCAAAGCGTGATGTTCTTAACGAAGAAATCACACTAACCGAGCAGAACAAAAGAAAAAAGTCATTATGGAAGAAATTCTGTAATGGCTTTTTTCTATGCTGTGCGAGTTAACAGTTTGAAACCACCTTAACCAATAGATAATAGAATTTATAAGTTAAATGACAGACGTTTTATAATATATCTCATATAAAGATCAATGATATCAATATCAGTACATTTATATAACATTCTTGTACCAACAACATCTTCTATTTCGTTCAGGACACATTTTCCCTTATGAAAAATAAAATCCACGCCGACAAAATCAAACTTTAGCTCTTTATGTATTTTTCTGACTATTTCTTCTTGTTCTGACGAAATGTCACTTACACTTACACTTCCTCCTAAAGAAAAATTGCTCCTAAAATCAGAATCTGATGTCCTGAGTATACCGGAAATAACTTTGTCACCCAAAGCATACACGCGCATATCTCTGCCTGGTTCAGAACAGAATTCTTGTATTAAGAAATTATTTTTATCAATAATAGTTGATTTTTCTTCCAGCTCTTGTTTGCTTTTGATTAAAAAAACCTCTGCCCCTCCGTGTCCGTTTAACGATTTTAATACAAAGGGAAAATCCAACACGTCTGAAGGAGAAGATTCTGTAGAAAGCAGTTGCGTTTTCATCGTTGGGATTTTTAATTTTTGACACAATTTATATGTGAGCCATTTATTATTTGCAATTTTTGACGTTTCGAAACTGTTAAATGTCGGTATCCCGTGAACTTCAAAAAAATAATTAATTTGAGGGTTAATGGTTCTGACAATAACAAAATCGGGCAATGAATTCGCACAAAATTCTACATTATCTGAAATTACTTTTAAAACCAATTCTATGCCATGATTCATTGCCGACTGTATAAACGATTGAATAAACCAACGATTCCTTTTCTCGCCAACTTCATCATAAATTAACCACCCAATCATTACACACACCTTTTAACATGTTCCATGATTTTCATGCTCATATCAATTCCGGTACACTCGTAACTACTTTTAAAGTGAGGGTTAGAGTTCACTTCACAGACAATTGGTTCATCATTTATACCAAAAAGAATATCAACTCCTGCATAATCGAGTCCAATAGTTTGACAAGCTGTGATTGCAATTTGTTCTTGATGTTGCGTAATGGAAACAGGTTTCATTTTGCCACCATTGGAAATATTGGAGCGAAAGTCATTATCATTATATCTTAACATCGCGGATACAACTTGTGAGCCGACAACATTTACTCGAATATCTTTTCCTTGACTGGTATTTATATATTCTTGCATTAAAAATTCTTTATGGCCTAAATTGTCGATAATTTTTTCGGCTTCTTCATAGGATTTTGCCAGATAAACTTGTTGCCCAAATGAACCATTGGCCTCTTTGATAATTAAAGGGAGTCCTAAAATTTCAATGGATTTAACTAAAAATTCTTTTTTGCAATAATTTACTCCTTCAAATGTTTTAGGTGCGATAATTGTCTTTGGAATCGGCACTTTGTTTTTTAAACACAATCCTGTCAGAATTTTATTATCGCATAGTTCTATTGCACGAGCAGAGTTGAATAGGCGCAAATTCTGTTGCTCTAACATTTGAGCTAAATATATATCTTTATCCCAAAACAAAACAAAATCCGGAAGCTTAAAATTTGTAAAATTAGATTCAATGTCGCATATCAATGAGTCCGTGGTTTTTATTTCCAAATCAATACCATTACGCATAGATGCATTTTTAAAACAATCATACAGTTCATTAAACTTTTTTGAATCTATAAAACTATTTATAACCAGCCAACCCAGCATGTGCTTTCTCCTTAACCTGACCTTTATGTTCGCATGTTCCTTTTAGAAGATAAGTTAAAATACAAAACGACAGGAATAGCAATAAGGGATAATAAAGCAGAAAATATTACAGAACTATCGGTGAATAAATTCGTAGAAAATAAGGTAAGCAATATCGGTACAATTTGTTCATTAATACTCTTTCTGAATATAAAAGTTGTATCCCTATCTATTTTTATTGAAGAAGATAAGTCCATTACATGAAGTTTTTTTCTTATATGTGCAGGAACTCCAACGACTAAATCAAGTGAAATAGGTAGATTAGTTTCCGAAAACGCATTCTCGTCTCCTAATTCTAAAACTCTACAACTAATTTTTCTGTTCTTGTACTGCAGAATTACTTTATCCATTTCATCAATTCCTAACAAATTCATATTAGATTTAGTCATTCTAACAATATCTAAACCTTCATCAATATCATATGGTCTGCGACAAACAAGAGAGAGTGTGCTCTTCCCAACATAAAAGTCGCACAGACGGCGTAAGAGTTTTTTTCCCTTGGTGTATATGGATTCCGGTATTGGTATTATACTAATATCCCCCGAACAATATTTGGAGATTATTTTTTTTGCTTTTGATTTTTTATCATAAGATGCAGACTTGTCCAAAATATGGTCATTAGAAGTATATAATTCACAAATTGTTTGATATTCTTCACTATTATGATTGAGATTTTCTTCAAGAATAGTCCATTGTTCATTAGATAAGTATAATGGAAGTTCTAACCCTAAGCAAATCCGTTGTTTTCTGCTGAGTCTGATAGTTCCGGGAGTAAGGGATCTATACTATCATGCGAAGAAGTGTTATATAGTTCAAAAAACTTACACGGTGATTCTTGAATATCGCAATGCAAATTGTTATAATCGCTTTCCGATATTACCAAATCACTCTCTCGTATGTGATCGATTTTTTGCGGGTATATTTGCTTAAATTTAAAATCTTTATATTGACACAGAAAAACATTTTCACTTGTTTCAAGATCTAATATTTCTTTCAAATATGATGTTGCCACAAATTCCGCGTCACTGATATTACTATAGGGTTTTATCGAAACATTGATGTATTTTCCCGTATCTGAGTTAATCAGTAACATTTTCTGAGAATGAAATTCAGAAAAAAGCGCCGGGGAAATTCCAATAACATTCAGCTTATCTGAAGCTGAAAATCTGAGATTGACAAACCTTAGTTTTTGTGCTTTTTCGAAAATATCATATTCTGAATTCTTATATAAAAATTTGATTTTATCATCATCGAAGCGAAAAGGAGTTTTGCAATATTTCATCTTTGTTCACCTTGTATCATTTCAGATATGCTTTTTACCAGTTCCACTAGTGCGTCAAACACTTTTTCTACTTGTGAGTCATCAGTATCAACTCGAACAATGCCGGAATTCATTTCAATTTGTAAACAAGATATGTTACAAGCAGAAGAAATGTAAGAAGATATCGTAAATGGATAAGTAGCATCGAAAGGCTCATCAATTTGAATCAAGCCTATATTTCTTTGGCTAAACACCTTCAATGCCAGATTAATAAATTCAAATTTGGAAATATTTTTTAATCTTCCGGTCCCGATATTAATTTTAACATCTCGTGTAGGGGATAATTGATGCAAGTCAATTAAAAAAGCAATATTGTTATTTTTTATATACTCCAGTAGAGCTTGTTTATACGAGGAATTCTCGTCAAAGTTGGCATCATCACCACAATTTCTTGTTTTATAAATTACAGGACAGTTAAGAACATCGTGTAGCATTTTCGCAAGTACACCTGTTTGCGGTTCAGCATATTTAATTTGATTATTTCTCGTTTGCTCCACGCTGTGAGGTGCGGAAACAATAACAACGCCTTCTCCTTCTAATAGTTCAAATGATTGGGAGTGTTCTTGGTTGAAAAACTGCTCATATTCGTTAAACTTAACTTTGTTAAACATATTAAGATCTCCAAAAAACTATCGTTACTCATTATAGCATAAAAATTGCAAAAATACCATGCAAAATAACAATTGTAGTGTTGCAATAGATGTGAGACTGAGTGAAAGAAAAAGGGTATAGAAAAAGTGATACTTCATGAATTATTATACCACAAACAAACGCTATTGTCCACACGAAATTGTAACAAAAATGCATTCGGTTCAAACTTATCGTCAAACTCGTAATATTTCGTATAGTACAAAGTATCAAAAGCCTCTCTTATAAGGTGGAACAAGCAATATCTCTTATGCCTAAATCTTCGCGCCCAAATGCTAACGGCAAACGGTATGATACGCCAAAAGATATTGGCGTGAAGTGGCAAATGGACGTTAAATTTGTACCGATGGTTTGTTATTCCGGAAAGTATGAAAAAAGATTTTATCAATACACGATAATAGAGGAAGCTTCAAGGAAGCGATTTATATTTCTTTATCTTTTTGTCTCACACCATTGACAAAACTACATTTTTGATTTTTTTAATATTTAAGCTCGCCTTGTCGGCGAGCTTGAAATTTAATCTATCGTTTTATCTATCTTAAATCTTGTTATTTTTCTTGAAGTATTCTTTTCAAATTCGGTATCTCTCAACTTTATCATTCCGACGGCTTTATATGATACCATACGGTTATTTACCTTTTTTATCTCGTCTCCGAAATACTGCTGAAGGTCGGTAATGCCTCTGCCCTCAAGTGCTTCCTTGTCCGGATATATCTCGGCAACGATAACCTCTTTTTTCTTTGTTTTACTCTCGCCCGCATAAACGACGACCTCGTTTACACCGTATATTCTCGATATTTCCGTTTCTATTTCCTCGGGATAAACGTTTTTGCCGTTTGAGAGTATTATGAGGTTTTTGAGTCTGCCGGTTATATAGATCCAGCCGTCCTCGTCGATCCTGCCGTAATCTCCCGTCCTGAAAAATCCGTCCTCGTCAAAAGCGGCGGCGGTAGCCTCGGGATTTTTGAAATATCCGAGCATCACGTTAGGTCCTTTTACAAGGATTTCTCCCTCTCCGTTCTCGTCGGGATTGTCTATCTTTACCTCTTCACCGACGATTGGCATTCCGACGCTGCCCTTCTTTTGCCACTTGTTTCTGTTGCAGGATACAAGCGGTGCGCACTCGGATATTCCGTAGCCGTTTAACACGGTTATGCCTATGCCCTCAAAGGTATCTATAATATCCTGATTGAGCGCGGCACCTCCGCAGATTATCATTTTAAGGTTGCCGCCGAACATATCGAGTATGCTTGAAAAGAGCTTGCGCCTTAGGTCTATACCGACTTTTCTCATTCCGTTACTTGCCTTTATAAGACTGCGCAGCGCCTTGGCTCTGCCCTGCTTCTCGGCGGTTGCCCAGATCTTTTTATAAATGGTTTCAAGAAACAGCGGGACAAGTACAAGATGCTCCGGCTTTTGCTCCTTAAACTCGGCGAGCATATATTTAAGTCCGCTCGATATATATATTCTGCATCCCTGCGCAAAATGCCCGACAAAAAGTACCGTTGAACAATAGGTGTGGTGCGGAGGCAAAACGTCTATTGTATTTCTGTAGATATCGAAAAGGTACATTCCCTGCGTCATATCCGAGGTTATATTCCTCTGCGAGAGCATAACGCCCTTACCGCTACCCGTGGTGCCCGACGTGAAAACTATCGAGGCAAGTTTATCCGGATCTATTTCATAGTCGTAATAAGAGTTATCGCCGCCGTCAAAGAGAACTTTTCCCTCGGAGATAAGTGTTTCCATCGTGACGTCACCGTCACTCTCTCCGTAAAAGCAAATATATTTCTTTGCGAATTTGTTTATCTTCTTTAATTCTTCGACTTTTTCCTTTTCGAGAGCGCCATAGAAGATATATTCACACTCCGCGGTTTCGAGGATGCTCTCCATATCGGGCAAAGGGAGCGCCTTGTCTATCGGCACGGTGACAGCACCTATTGACATAAGTGCAAAATAGGTGTATATCCAGCCGTAACTGCTACCGCCTATAATAGCGCATTTCTTTTCTCTGCACCCGAGTTTTATAAGCGATGTGCCGTATCCCCTTACATCTTCCCTTATCTGCTTGTAAGTTAACTCTACGGTTTCGACATCGTGCGGATTTACCTTGTATGCAAGACCTGACTTTTCGGGATATTTATCTGCGACATTTTCCACCATCGATCTGAAATTTTCTATTACAGTAGTTTCATAATAAGGATAATTCTTATTTTTCATAAATCCTCCTGAAATGACTTGACAAATTATTTATACTTATGTTAAAATATTTCTCAACGTAACATTGTTATGATACCACATAAAAGTATTTTTTTCAAGTACAAAAGTCAATTTTATGTAATTAATCTGCCTGAAAATCGGAGGGTTGTAACAAATAATGGAAGACAAGAGAATAAAAAAGTCGAAACTTGCGCTTAAACAGTCCCTTATCGCACTTCTTGATACAAGACCGTTCGATGATCTTACCGTCACGGAAATATGCAAAAAAGCCGATATAAGCCGTATTACTTTCTATGCTCATTATGAGGACAAGTATCAGCTCGTCGAGGATATATTTGAGGATCTTATCAGGCTTGCAACTGCCGATTTCGGTAATCTTCAGAGAGAAAACAACCCCGAGGGTGACGCAAAAAAGAGTTATTGCAACCTGCTTGAATGTATTCTTAATCTATATGAAAATAACTCCCGCTTTTTAAGCAAGGCAACAAGAGAAAAAAACCCATATCTGTATTACTCGTTTAACAATCATGTATTCAGGCGTATTGCAAAAATGATACGATATGAGAGCAATGAGTTGATACCAAAATTTGACAGCAAACGCCTCTCGGCAATGCTTTGCACAGGTCTTTGGGCATATCTCAGCGAATGTCTTAAAGAAAATTGTCCTCTGTCAGAAATAAAGAAAGAAATGAAATCAATTCTTATGGGTATTCTCGAGTCGGAAAATTTCTTCAAAAAGCCATAAAATATTATGCGCAATTAACATTGAAAAAACTCCTCTTTTGTCAGAGGAGTTTTTATATTAATTTGCTTTTAATTGCTTTTTAGCGGCTGTAAGGGTATTCTGCAATAGCATTGTTATCGTCATAGGTCCTACTCCGCCCGGCACGGGAGTTATATAAGAAGCCTTTTTTGATACGGACTCGAAATCGACATCGCCGGTAAGTTTGCCGTCGGCTTTGCGGTTCATTCCGACGTCTATTACAACGGCACCTTCCTTTACCATGTCGGCAGTTATAAAATCTGCCTTTCCTATGGCGACGACAAGTATATCCGCACGGCTCGTTACCTCTTTAAGATTGCGCGTCCTTGAGTGGCATATTGTAACCGTTCCGTTCTTTTGCAAAAGGAGCATTGCCTGCGGTTTACCTACTATATTACTCCTGCCGACAACAACGCACTCCTTGCCCGTTATATCCGTACTGGTTGATTCGATAAGTTTCATAACTCCTGCGGGAGTGCAAGGAAGAAAATCATAATCTCCTATCATTATTTTACCGGTATTTATCGGGTGAAATGCGTCCACGTCCTTTTCAGGCGATATTTTAAGGATAATTTGCTCCTCGTCAAGATGCTTCGGGAGCGGGAGCTGACAAAGTATACCGTTTATCTTTTCGTCCTTATTCAAGCGGTCTATAAGTCCGAGAAGTTCATTCATTTCTGTCGTCTCGGGCAGATGGTAAACCTCGGAATAATAGCCCACCTGTGCGCAAGCCTTTTCCTTATTGTTTACATAAACCTTTGATGCAGGGTCGTCGCCGACTATTATAACCGCAAGCCCCGGTCTTACTCCGTATTTTCGGAAAAATTCCTCAGTTTCGCTTTTTATTTGCTCGCGCATTTGTGCCGATACTTTTTTCCCGTCGATTATTTCAGCCATTCTTTTCTCCTTATTTATCTATGGGGTCAACTACCGACATAGCGTAACATTCCTCTTTGTACATATCGTTAAGAATTTTTTCGACATACTCCAAAGTTATGGAGTCTATAACATCGGGTGCGTCGAGAATATCCGCTCCGTCAAAGAGGTTATAAACCATATTATTCGCTATTTCCTCGGTTGAATCGAACGATTTGATATTTGATGCGTAAACCGTTCGTTTTGAGAACTCAAAGGTTTCCTTGTCAAGCCCGTCTTTCTTAGCCTTTTCTATATACTTTACGAAATAATCATACACCGCCTCGGGATCGTCGGACTCGGACGATATCACATTGAATGAACAACGCCTTGTATGCTCATATCCGCTTGACAGGTCGGGAGAAATGAGATTTTTTTCATAAAGTGTATTATAAAACCCGGAGGATTGAGAAAACAGCATTTCATTGAGAATTTCCGCAGCGTAAACCTTTTTCATCCTCTCGCTTGGGTCGGAGGATATGTCCATATCTTTTACACCTATTGCAAACATAGGCTTTGATACATGGAGCTTACACTCGCTTCTTTTTCGATACCTCTGTCGGCTCGTCATCGTCTTCATAATCTCTTATTACGGTCTGTTTCGGAGCGACTTTCAGGACTTTATCGCATATTTCGTTCGTTTCCTCAACGTCAACGTCACCGCATACAACCAGAACCATATTGTTAAGGTTATAGAAGGTGTTGTAGCACTTATAAAGGACATCGGCAGTTATCTCGGCTATGGACTCGACGGTACCCGCAACGTCTATGCGCATTTTGTTCTTCTTGTAAAGAGCATTAAGAAGTCCCTTTTCAAGTCTTGCGCCCGGGTGGTCGTCATACATTCTTATTTCCTGCCCTATTATACCCTGTTCCTTTCTTACCGTTTCCTCGGTAAAGTACGGGTGAGTCACGAAATTAAGAAGTATTTCAAGCGATTCATAAAACTTTTCCGTACAGGAAAACAGATATGCCGTCATGGTGTTGGATGTATAAGCGTTTGCGTTTGCTCCGGTTTTTGCGTAGAGTTCAAAAGCGTCAACTCCGCCCTCGCACTCAAACATTTTATGCTCGAGAAAATGCGCTATTCCGTCGGGAACCGAGGTAAAATCCTTGTCATCGGAAAGTTTGAATCTGTTATCTACCGCGCCGTATCTTGTTGCAAACAAAGCGTAAGAGGTAGTCATTTTCTTCGGGAAAACATACACATCAAGTCCGGTTTTGTGCTTAAACATATAATATTTTTCACCGAGCATTTTATTTTCTTTTACGGTAAAATCAACCATTTTTCTCCTCTCCTTTCAGGAAATATACTGTATCAAGAGTCATTTTCGATGCTATATTTGCAATATCCGAGGCGGTTGCAGAATCAACTTTTTTACATTCTTCGACCGGTGATAAGCACTTTGACTCCCCGATTGATCTGAACATGCTCCATGTCTCCATTGATTCCGCACTGTCATATATCTGCATGTAGCCGTTTTTAAGCGATTTCTTTGCGCTCTCAAGTTCCTCGTCGGTTATCTCGCAACGCTTTATTGCGTCAAGTTGGGCTATTATCTCATCTTCGGCTATTTTTTTATTCTTTACCTCTATGCCGGATGCTACAGTCATACTGCCGCTTCTTTGCGATATTACCGAGCGGCAATAATAACAAAGACTCATCTTTTCTCTTACGTTCATAAAGAGTTTCGAGGTCGGAGAGCCGCCGTAAACCTCACTGAAAAGTTGAAGAAGATAATAATTATCCTCCTTCGGAGTGCAACCCGTCCTGAACCCGAGGCATAGTTTTCCCTGATTTACGGCTTCGATATCAACTACCTCTTTAACGCCGCTTGACGAGAGTACTACGTTTGCGTCTTGAAGCGGAATTACGTCCCTTTTTATATCCTTAAAATAAGACGCGAATTTTTCCTTTACTTTTTCAAAATCGCACTGTCCTACAAAGTATATCTCTATTTTGTATCTTTCAAGCGCATATCTGTAAGCGCCGTAAAGTTCTGCCGAGGTTATTTTTTCAACCTGTTCTTTTGTGCCGTATTTTGATATGCCGAAAACTTCGGAACGAAACATTTCTTCGTTAAGGCGCAACATAGAATATTTTGTCTTGTTATTTATCTCTGCGTCTATTGCGTCAATAAGATTGATTTTTTCTCCCTCAACATAGGACTGCGCAAATATCCCGTTTTCAAGGTGCGGTCTGAATATAAGCTCGCAAAGGATATCCGTCATTCCGTCGGTCACATCCGTTCCTCTCGTATATCTGTTATCGAGCATATTGGCTTTAAGTCCGAATACCTGGTATTCCCCTGCCTTGTCATTCCTCGCTGCAATTTCTCCCGAATAAAGATACTGAAGCCTTTTATTTATTGACGATTGAGTCGGATATTTTTCCGTACCTCTCATAATCACAGGGCAAAGCAATGCGTTAAGGCATGAGCGCTCTTTATCAAGCGGTGCCATGAAATTGAATGATATATAATTCGTCTTAAATTTATCGGTTTCAATATAATTAAGCTTTACTCCGTCCGCTATATCTGCAAATTTTGTAATCATAACAAACCTCCTGTAATATGATATTAGTATATATTTTACAATATTTCGGATCGCTTTTCAATAAAAATAAAAAAAAATGTTTACTTTTCTGAATGTACATGTTAAAATACAACAAAAGGAGGGATTCTATATGAATAACATGGATAATATCATTTCACAATTTATCGGAAATGCAAAAGCAGAGGATATATCGCCTATAGGAAACGGGCATATAAACAGTACTTTTCTTGTAAAAACGCCTCACTCAAAATATGTATTGCAAAAAATAAACACGTCTGTTTTTCCGGATGTAGATGCTCTTATGTCAAACATAGACAAAGTAACTCACCACATACAAAAAAAGGTTAAAGAGTGCGGAAAAAATCCGTCAAGGGCAACGCTTAACTTTCTCACTGCGCCAAACGGCAAAAAATACATATGTTATGAAGGCAACTATTACAGGATGTACGATTTTATAGACGGAACATTTACCATTGAAAAAATGGACAACCCTGTAAATTTTTATTATTCGGGCAAAGCGTTTGGTGAATTTGCAAATTTTTTTACCGACTTTGATGCATCGTTGCTTGTCGAAACGATAAAAGACTTTCACAATACTCCAAAGCGTTTCAAAGATTTCGAGCAAGCAATTGACGAAAACCGAAAGGGTCGCGTTGCATACGTATGCGACGAAATAGAGTTTGTAAAAAGCCGACGCGATTTTATGCCGCTCTTTACCGATAAACTTGCAGGCAATGCTCTGCCGTTAAGAGTGACGCATAACGACACTAAACTCAACAATATCCTTTTTGACGAAAAAACAAATATGCCTGTTACCGTAATAGATCTTGATACCGTTATGCCGGGCTCTTATCTTTACGATTTCGGCGACGCTATCCGTTTCGGTGCAACTCACGCGGCGGAAGACGAAAAGGATCTCAGTCTCGTTGACTTTGATCTCGATCTTTACCGTTCATTTGCAAAAGGATACATAGAAGAGTCCGGCAATTCACTCACCGATGAAGAAATAAATATGCTTCCATATGCGTCAATCATGCTTACGCTCGAATGCGGAATGAGATTCCTCACCGACCACTTAAACGGCGATACTTATTTCAGAATAAGCCGCCAAGGGCACAATCTTGATCGTGCAAGAACGCAGTTCAAGCTTGTTTCCGAGATGGAAAACAACGTCGAAAACATGAAAGAAATTATTGACGAGCTTGTAGGAAGATAATCCATAAACAAAAAATGCGATTTTTGAAAAATCGCATTTTTTATTGTTCTAAGTAGTTACGGGGTTTCTGACGAGCCTTCCGACACTGCGGGAACGGTAATCATAAATCCGCTATCCCCCGTTACAACCTGCGGAAGTTTTCCGTCCCACTTTGAGAGATATTCAATATATCTGAGATATTCCGATATGTCTTTACCGTCGTGTGTGGAATCAAATACTATTTCATATTTGACGGTCTTTTCTCCGTTTTCGCCGTCAACCTCGGTTTCATTTACCGTATATCCGAGCATGCGGGCTATTTCTATACTTTTAAGCATTATGCCTTGTGCTTCTGCCTTAGATGCCGCAACATTGGCATCAGCCTCTGCCTGTGCTTTCGCAAGAAGGGCTTTTGCCTCCTGCTCTGCTACATAAAGGGCGGTATCTGCCTTTTCCTTGGCTTTTTCGTTCTCATACTCTGCCTGAAGTTTTTCCTGTTGAGCCATCATTTTGGACTCAACTGCTGCCTCAAATGCATCGGAAAATGTAATGTCGGTAAGTACTGCACTGTTAAAAGTAACATAATATTTATCGCCTATAGCAAGCGATATGGTTTTTTCAACGGAAGGCGATATCTTTTCTCTCGTTGCGATAAGTACCTCCGCCTGATACTTTGAGAGTTCCGCCTTAGTCCTTTCAATAGCAACGCTCTGAATACGGTTTGTAAGGGCGTCAAGGCTACCGTAGTCCGATGCTATGTCTGCTATTTTATCCTGCATTATCTGGAATTGAACAGTCATTGAAATATCCATCGGTTGTGCGTCGGAGGTGTATGCCGACGTGGTTATTTCTATCTGCTGTACCTTTGCGTCATATTTCTCATATGTGCGTATAAGATGAAAATCAAAATAAGTTCCCGGCGTTTCTATCTTCGTTATGACTCCGAGTTGCTTTACGACGGCAATTTCACCCGCCTCAACGGTATGAAAAGACGACGGAATCATTATAAGAAGTAAAAATCCGACAAGCGCAATTGTTGCCGATACAGGACGCGGGCACCCGCCCTTTTCCTGATATTGCCTCTTTCTGTCTCTTAAAACGGATCTTACAAAAAGAATTATCCCGACAGCAGTCATGGCAATAAACGCTATTGCCGTGATAAACGAAAAAATCATATTATCCTCTCCTTATGACTTATTGACAAAAATCTGCCAATAACAGTATATCATATAAAAAGTCAGATATCAATATTTTTTAATCGAAAAGCCGCAGGATTTTCCTGCGGCTCAAGTTTGTTAAAAACGAAAATATTCATTGAAAACCGGATAAAGAGAGATAATGAGAAACTCAACAATCTTGATATAGAATCTACTGAAAAGTAGTTCAAGCTTTCGGTCTATT
>CAMETB010000007.1 GCA_945936265.1 uncultured Clostridia bacterium | reverse complement strand
CCCTCACGCTTGGTGTCGGGCTCCATACCGAGCACTCTGCCGCGGCGTTTGTTAAGATCGCCCATAACGTCACCGACCATAGATTCGGGCACGGTGACAAGAAGTCTGCCGACAGGCTCGAGTAAAACGGGATTTGCCTTTACGAGTTCTTTGTATGCAAGTTTTGCCGCAAGTTTGAATGAAATTTCATTTGAGTCAACCGGATGATACGAGCCGCCCGTAAGGTCAGCCGCAAGCCCTACCATCGGATAGCCTGCAAGAACGCCTGCTTTGATAGCTTCTCTGAGTCCCTTTTCGACTGCGGGATAATATCCTTTGGGTACCTCTCCGCCGACAACGCTTTGGGTAAAGGTAAGCCCGTCTCCGTCTCCGTGAGAGAAGGTGATTTTTACGTGTCCGTACTGCCCCGAACCGCCTGATTGTTTTTTGTGCTTGCCTTCTGTTTCTATTCTTTTGGTTATCGTTTCTCTGTACGCTATTTTCGGAGTTTCAAGCTTTGCCTCTACCCCGTATCTGTTTTTGAGTTTACACATAACCGTATCAAGATGAACGTCGCCTATACCTTTTATTAAAAGTTCGCCCGTTTCGGCAAAGTTTTCAAACCTGACGGTTTTGTCCTCGTCGAGAATTTTCGCTATCGAGGCGGCTATTTTGTCCTCGTCTTTGCCGAGAGTCTTTATAGCCATCGTCATATTTGCCTCCGGGAATACTATTTTTGCGTACTCTGTGTCTGATTTTTCGCAAAGAGTGTCGTTTGTATCGGTATTTGCAAGTTTCGGAATAACGCCTATATCGCCGCAGGCAAGAGCGTCAACTTCCGTCTGCTTTTTACCGCATATCGTATATATTTTCGAGAATTTCTCCTCCGTGCCGCCCTTTGTGACGTTTTTAAGGGTCATATCCTTTCTGAGTTCTCCGTTCATAACCTTGAAGAACGAAAATCTTCCGACAAACGGATCGGCTATTGTCTTAAAGACGAAAAGTTTGCACTCTCCTTCTCTTTCTATCGACACGGGGTCGCCGTTTATATCATTTTCCTCTTTCTTTGCCGTGTGCCTCGGGAACGACTCGGCAATGGCGTCGAGCATTGCGTAAATGCCCCACATATTTACGGCCGATCCACACCATACCGGCACTATCGAGCCTGTTATTATTCCGTTATGTAGAGCAAGCGCACATTCTTCTGTGCTGAATTTCTCGCCGGCGAAGAATTTTTCCATCATCTCGTCGTTCGTCTGCGCTATTGCTTCCATATATATTTCTTCATACTTTGCGGCGATATTTCTCATCTCGTCCGTCATCTGAATTTCGCATCGTTCGCCACCCTTTGTATACTTGAAGCCTTTCATTGTAGAAAGGTCTATCATCGACACCTCTCCGCCTGTTTTTACGGGAATAAAGACAGGGCAAAGCGCATTTCCGAATTTATCGTGCAGTTCCGAAAATACGCGGTCGAAGTCTGCGTCAGGGTCATCACATTTATTTACAAAGAAAATTCTCGGTATTCTGGCCTCTTTTGCGTTGTACCACGCAAGCTCCGTTCCTACCTCCAGACCCGATTTTGCGTCGACCGTAATTATGGTTGCGTCAGCCACGCGCAGAGCGCTCGCCACCTCTCCCGCGAATCCGAGAAAGCCCGGCGTGTCTATAAGATTTATTTTAATATCTTTCCAGATAAGATTTTCAACGGAAAGTCCTATCGAAATTTTTCTTTTTATTTCCTCGCTGTCGTAGTCGGATACGGTATTTCCGTCCGATACCTTTCCCATACGCTCGATAGCGTGGCTGCCAAAGAGCATCGCCTCAACGGTAGAGGTCTTGCCGCTTCCGCTATGGCCCGTCATACAAATATTACGAATGTTGTTGGTAATAAATTTTGCCATTGTGCTTTTCCTCTTTTCGTTTCGTTACACGGAACGTAAGTTCCATATACAATATAAGTATATCATTTATTCTATGACATATCAAGTCTTTTTGTGCGATTTGTCAAAAAATATTAAATTTTTTTTATACTTTTGTGCATATCGTCCGTATTTATCGGAAAGTATTTTATGAGTTTTACGGTAAATATATTGTCTGGGCATAACGTTTTTTGCCCGAAAAGCGCGAAAAGTATGGGATAAAGGGGTAAAATACGCCAAAAATAAACTTAAAATTCACATACTGTACACATTTTTATGTTAAAATATTAAGTAATAAATTCCAAAAGGGAGGTAAAAATATGCCAAAAGCCAACAAAGAATTAACGAAAATAACCCCCCAACTTCTCTCCTACGTTGATATGTGTACGAAAAACACCACGATAGCCCCTGAGCTGTACAAGCAATACGATGTAAAAAGAGGACTGCGCGATCTTGACGGCAAGGGCGTTGTCGCAGGTCTTACCGAAATATCGGAGATACAGTCTTTCGAGCAGAAGGACGGTAAGGAGATCCCCTGCGAGGGACAACTTTTTTACAGAGGAATAAATATTTATGATCTTGTAAAAGGGTTTCTTGACGACGGCAGATTCGGATTTGAGGAAACAGTGTATCTTCTGCTTTTCGGTTCTTTGCCGAATATGGAACAGTTAAACGAATTTGCGGAGTTGCTCTCGGGTTACAGAAGTCTTCCTCGAAATTTTGTAAGGGATGTAATAATGAAAGCGTCCGGCAAGGATATGATGAATACTCTTGCAAGGAGCGTATTGACACTATACGCCTACGATGACAAACCGGATGACACCTCGATACCGAATGTGTTGCGCCAGGAACTCCAGCTGATAGCGGAGTTGCCTCTGCTCGCCGTTTACGGATACCAGGCTTATAACTACTACGAAAAGAGAAAAAGTCTCATAATTCATCATCCCAGAAAGTCGCTCTCCACGGCGGAAAATATACTGTATATGCTACGTAAGGACTCAAAATATACGCCACTTGAAGCAAGGATACTCGATCTTGCGCTTGTCCTCCACGCAGAGCATGGGGGAGGTAACAACTCGACGTTTACGACTCATGTGGTATCATCCTCGGGTACCGACACTTACTCGGTAATAGCCGCCTCGCTCGGTTCTCTTAAAGGTCCGCGCCACGGAGGAGCGAATGTCAAGGTTGTGGAGATGATACAGAATATAAAATCGAATATCCGCGACTATAACGACGAAGATGAGATAAAAAATTACCTTCTTAAAATACTTCGCGGCGAGGTGTTTGACGGCAGGGGACTTATTTACGGAATGGGGCACGCCGTTTATTCGCTCTCAGACCCGAGAGCCAATGTTTTCAAGGGGTTTGTAAAAAAACTTTCCGAGGAAAAGGGACTTGAAAAGGATTATCGCCTCTGCGAAACTATTGAGAGGCTGGCGCCCGAGGTAATAGCAAAAGAGCGCCATATTTATAAAGGAGTATCGGCAAACATAGACTTTTACAGCGGTTTTGTTTACAATATGCTCGGCTTGCCGAAGGAGCTTTTCACCCCGATATTTGCAATATCGAGAATAGCCGGTTGGTCGGCACACAGGCTTGAGGAACTTCTCCTTTGCGGTAAAATCATCCGTCCGGCTTATAAAAATGTCTCGCCGAGAGTAGCGTATATCCCTATGAGTGAAAGAAAATAAAGTGCCGCTTTCATGTAACAAGCGACACTCCCACGACTGTTTATAAAAAACGGCTACCTTGAGAAAGATAGTCGTTTTTATATTAAGATTATTCGATTTCCATCGTTTCAAGAAGTTTCTTCAAGTTTTTAAGTTCTTCGGCGGTAAGAGTTATACCTTTGCCGAGTTTCTCGTGATTTTCCTGCCATACACGGATATCGTAAACCGGCTCGCGCTCGTTCCAGCTTACAAGGTTTACTTCCTTAACCCAACCGTTGTTGCTGTCTGAAACGGTCCCGAAGTTCTTCACGATTTCATACTTGAACTCTGCCATGAATGTCCCCTCCTTAAAATTTACCGCGCGAGATAACCGAAGGTATCCGCTTGTTGTTAACTCGATTTTAACATACTTTATACCGAATTGCAATAATAAATCAAAAATATATATAAATATTTTATATTTTTTTATATTATTTTGTCAATATCCGAGCTCCTCGTCAACAAAAATGATATGTACTCTGCCTTTTACGGACGAAAATCTCGTTATTACGGTGTGCGAACACATTGTCTGCCCGCATATAAGACACGGTGTGCACTCTTTGCTTGCACATGGCGTTTTGCGCCCGAGTCTTACGGCGTTTTTCGGGCAGGTTACCTCTTTTATTCTTTTATATGCGTTCTCAACCGTATCGGTTACTTTGTTTCTGCCTATAATATATATAACTTTGTCCGGGCCGTATATCATTGCGGCTACGCGATTGCCGTTGCCGTCAATATTGACAAGTTCTCCGTCCTCGGTTATCGCATTGGTACTTGTAAGAAATATATCGGCAAGGAGCGCCATTTTCTTTGCCTTTGCCTGCTCTTTTGCCGGATGGTCGTACGGATTGAAGGTGCTGTATCCCTCTCTTGCCAAAGCGTCCTTTATTCCCGTCTCGTCAAGAGTTACCGAACCGCCCCATGCCACAGTAATGTCTTCTTTATCTTTTCCTGCCCCGGCTCGTGCATTCTCTATTATTTCGACAGCGGTCTTTACCGCTTCTTCTTTATCTTTTGCAAAATATGCGCTCATATTTCTCTTTTCAACATTTCGCATAAGTTTTTCGAAATTCATTATGATCACCTCGGATATATTTTATCATTCCGGCAAAGAAAAGTCAATATAAGACAAAATTTAACTTGACAAAACATCATTTTTAATGTAGAATATACTTGTTTTTGCCTCGGGTGTATCCCGGGAAATTTTCGGTAACGGCGAAAGGAAAATTTATGGCTGATCTTTTCGGTAATTTGCTTTATCTTGACATAAAGCAGGTAGTTATGTGGATTATCGGCGGAATCCTTATTTTTCTTGCAATCAGAAAAAAGATGGAACCTGCTTTGCTTCTGCCCATGGGCTTTGGCGCTATACTTGTCAATCTTCCGAACACAGGCGTTCTCGGTGAAAACGGAGTTATAGACATACTTTTTAACAGCGGTATATCAAACGAACTTTTTCCGCTTCTCCTGTTTATAGGAATAGGCGCAATGATAGATTTCGGGCCTCTGCTCTCAAATCCGAAGCTTCTGCTCTTCGGCGCTGCGGCACAGTTTGGTATATTTATGACGCTTTGCTTTGCGTCTCTGCTCGGGTTCAACTTGCAGGACGCGGCGTCCATCGCCATCATAGGAGCGGCGGACGGGCCTACCTCGATATTTGTTGCCAACTATTTCGATTCTAACTATATAGGTCCGATAATAGTTGCCGCATACTCGTATATGGCGCTCGTACCGATAGTGCAACCTCCGGTCATAAAGCTCATAACTACAAAAAAAGAACGTTCAATAAGGATGGCATACAAAGCGTCATCGGTTTCAAAGACCACAAGGCTTCTTTTCCCGGTTTTCGTAACCATGATAACCGGACTTATAGCCCCCAACGCCATCGCCCTTGTCGGATTTCTTATGTTCGGCAACCTCATACGCGAATGCGGAGTGCTTGACTCTCTTTCCGAGACGGCGCAAAAGGTTCTTGCAAATCTCATAACGCTTCTTTTAGGTCTTACGGTTGCGGCAAAAATGACTGCCGACGCGTTTCTTAATCCGAAAACTCTTCTTATACTTGCCCTCGGTCTTTTTGCGTTCGTGTTCGATACCGTCGGCGGCGTTCTCTTTGCAAAAATAATAAATATATTCGCAAAGGAAAAGATAAATCCCATGATAGGCGCAGCGGGAATTTCCGCATTTCCGATGTCGGCAAGAGTTGTAAACAAACTCGGTCTTGAAGAGGATAATCAGAATTTTCTTCTTATGCACGCAATAGGCGCGAATGTATCGGGTCAGATAGCGTCCGTCATAGCCGGCGGGCTCATCCTTAATCTCGTACCGCTTGCGTAATGAAAGGACGGACAGAATGAATACGGAACAATTTTTACAGTCCCTTGCCATAATGGGAAAAGGAATGCTCGGCATATTCGTCGTAACGCTTGTTATCATTCTTATGATAGCAATACTCAATTTTGCCACAAAAAACAGAAAATAAAATACGGCGCTGCTTTCTTCAGGCATAACCGAACAAAAAAGGATAGGGGTATTACAAAAAATACCTCTATCTTTAATTTTAACCGTCTTTAACGAAATTAAGGTTAAAAACTTCGTTTTTCTCATTTATTTGATTATTTTTTGTTATATCTTCGTTTGCTCCCTCTCGGAGTATGCGTATATACCTTCGGGTCGCGAGCAAAGATTTATGCTCCGGATCAGGCGAGCCCCTTTTCTTGCGAAAATAATTTTCATTTTTTTGGAAAAAGGGGTTGACAAATCAGAATAATGAGTGTATAATGTTCTTAAACCGAACAAAATGTTCAGTTTTAAAAATCGGTTGCGGAAACATCAAAGGCAAGTTAAAGAAATGAGGATTTCATATGAGGTCGCTTAATAAAGAAACCCTTAAGAGCGTAAAAAGATTTATAGAAGAGTTTTATAAATCGGAATACAAATATCCGACCATCAGGCAAATAGCCTCCGGCACGGATATATCGGTAGGCTCGGCTTACAGATATGTAAAGGAGTTATCCGATACGGGCGTTATGAGATATGTTGCAAGAGACCGTATGGAAACAGATGTCACAAGAAAGGTAAATACCGACAGAATACCTACTGCGCTTGTAGGCACCATCGCCTGCGGCACCCCGACGCTTGCGGAGGAAAATATAGAAGAATATGTTGATCTTCCCTCCTCGATATTCGGCACGGGTGAGTTCTTTATTTTAAGAGCCTCGGGAGATTCCATGATTGAAGCGGGTATAGATTCCGGTGATCTGGTCGTTGTAAAGCGTCAGTCCCATGCGCGCTCCGGTGAGATAGTGGTTGCCCTTCTCGAAACGGAAACAACGCTCAAAACATATTATCCGGAGCCGTCAAAAAACCGTGTGCGGCTCCACCCCGAAAACCCGGATATGAAAGACATTATAGTAAAAAGTTGTGAGATACAGGGCGTTGCCACGCATATTATAAAGAAGGTGCGTAAAAAGCCCGTCTCATACCGGACATCATAAAATAAGATATTTTAACCGATCAGATTTGCGAGAGCAATTTTGATATACGGCGCACGCTTTTCTCTTGCCCCGGGGACAAACGGCGCCACACAGGAATGAAGGAAGAAGAGAGAGCCAAAAAGGAGGGATTTGGTGTGGCAACAAAATTAAGGGCTGACTGCCCGATATGCGGCAGCAAACTTATCAAGGCTGCGCCGAGCTCGGACATAGAAATAGATTGTCCGAAATGCAAAAGCCGTATAAATATTATAGTAGGCGACAAAGGCTATCATCTGATGGTCCTTAAAACCGCCGATATGCTGTCCGGCAGCAACAAAGAGTAAGCCTGACTTTATTTCGGAAATAGATTTTATTTTCAAAAAGAATAACGGCTGCGGAAGGTCGGTACGGGTTATCCGTATTACAGAGGACAGAGTCCGCAGACTGCGTTTGCCGAGTGCCGTACCATACGGCGCCGAGAGATGTTGGATTCGGCTGAGAACCGAAAGGAACCTGACAAACAGATTTTCCCGTTTTTATACGGGTAGGTCTGGCTTGTCAGGTTTTTTTGTTTTTAAACATATTTGACTTTTCAAAACAAAAACAGTATAATAAAGGAGGAAAAAACAATAAGAAATTCAACCCGAGACAGGATACTTATAGGCAACAGTAAGCGATGGCTGAATTGGCAATCTGTGTTAGCAGATAATACATGTCAGGAATGCATCGATAATCACGGAAAAATGACAGGCGGAGACATATACAGAAACGAAGACAGAAAGCTGCCGAGTTCTTCGGGAAGGATTTGGTACGAGGCAGATATAAATTATGCCGGCGGTTTTCGAGGTGCGCATCGCATATTGTATTCAAACGATGGACTTATATTTGTTTCCTATGATCACTACAAAACATTTTACGAAATAACAGGATAAGGAGAATAATATGTATCAATACAAGGATTTATATGTCATAGACTTTTCAAGCGTAAAATGTTACCTTGAAATGCACAAGGTGATAAAGGATGCTCTTGATTTTCCCGACTATTACGGACAGAATTGGAGTGCTTTTTGGGACTGTCTTACCGATATGGTAGGAGATCCTATAAATATTGAAGTAAGAGGGCTTGAAGTTATTGAGCGCAAATTTAACGGTGCTGTGGAGGCATTGATCAATATTCTCAAGGATTTCAAACATTACAACAATGACAGATATGTAAACGACATTCATATAGTCATTGTAAGCGGTGACAGAAAAGTTGAGATAGCATAAGGGCTTTTGCATTGCACTGAATAAAATTTAATAACGGCTGCGGAAGGTCGGTACGGGTTATCCGTATTACAGAGGACAGAGTCCGCAGACTGCGTTTGCCGAGTGCCGTACCATACGGCGCCGAGAGATGTTGGATTCGGCTGAGAACCGAAAGGAACCTGACAAACAGATTTACCCGTTTTTATACGGGTAGGTCTGGCTTGTCAGGTTTTTTGTTTTCAATATTTCATCCGGTAAGCGCAATCATTTCCACTTCACGCCGATTGCCTTGCCGATAAGCGCAGGAATTTCTTTTCCGGCGGGATAAACAAGAGGCAAAACACTTTTATTCTCGGAGAGCAAAACGGTATATCCGTCGTCGGTCAGATAAAACCGTTTAAGTTCTGTCCTGCCATTTATCATAAAAGCGCCTATCTCGCCGTTTTCTATTTGCTCCTGCCTTCTTATAAGTACGGTATCGCCGTCAAAGATATGTATTCCGCTCATGCCGTTGCCACTGACAACCGTGCAAATCTCGCAGCCGGAATGAGCGTTGCTTCCCTCAGGTGCGGAGCCATTGCTTTTGCCCATAAGATATTCGAGAGATACACCCAGATAGTCGGCAATTTTGCGTAGCTTGTCTATCTTCGGAACATAGTTTCCGTTTTTCCAATTCGTAAGAGTGGACTGAGAAATGCCCGTATCCTTGCACAGTCTGTACGGAGTTATTCCCATTTTTTGTAAAATTTCACTAAAAATCAAATACATTTTTTGTTAATTACTCCAAAAATGAGATTAATTGAGAAAAATCAACTAAAAGTATTGACAACTTGCTCATGCTCAATTAAAATATATATTGTGCTTGAGATTTGTCAAGTACTCTCGAAACGATACGGATAAAATTGAGGTTTCTCAATAATATTATAAACTTTTACAACATAAAAGTCAACCGACTTTCCCCCTTAAAACCCCAAAATTTCCGAATTATTTCAGCAAAATATGACACAGAGTGTCAAAAAGGAGAGAGGAATGTGATAAAGAATAAGTATAAAGATGAATTTGTCTTCGTTTGCGAAGAATGCAAGGAAGGCATATACAGCGGAGAAAAATATTATGAAATAAACGGCAAGCGATATCACAGAGATTGTCTTCTTGATAATTTCAGCACTCACGAATTGCTTGAACTTATAAACAAAAAGGCAAATACAGCCTATGAAGATTTAATTTTATTTTGAAAAGGAGAAACATAATGGAAGAAATATCGACGGTAAAAAGAGAGATAAAGCAGTTAAGAAAAAGTATGCGCCTGCTTGACGCATTGGCAAGCTCGGATGTAAGCAACACAAAAAGACTTGATATGTTAAGGGCATCGCCGCAAAGTGAGGCGGTGCAGGCGGAAATTGCAAGAATAAAGCGCTCGCTCGATTCGATAGACGCAAAAAAGCTGTCAGGGGAGATAATAAAGCTCGAAGAAAAATACATGAAGGCGATAAGCGCACTGCCTCCGCTTGACAAGACGATTTTTCTCGAGTTCTGCATAGAGGGTCTGCCCTACTGGAAAATAGGAATGAACACAGGTTATTCGCCCGACGGAATAAAAAAGCGGCTTTACAAAATGATTGAAAAAATAGCGCGTGAAATAAATCCATAAAAAATAATTTAAAAGCGGTCCGGTGACAAATTTGTCACCGGACCGACGGTTTTATTTTATCGGATAGCAGTGTTTATAAAATATGTTAAGATACCTTTTTGCCCGATATGGCAAGTTATCAATACAGTCTTCCGTCTCATCGGCAAAATCAGTTTTGTCTTCCCCTGCGCACATATCCTATCGTGCCGCAGGCTATTTTCTTTCCCGAATTTCCGGACGGTTGCGTCATGAAATCATCGGGATGCTCATGTATTACAACAGTCTTTCCGATAATTTCATTTATCGTAAACCTGTCGGTAAGAAACGCGAGAAAAGCAACTCCGTCAGATGAAAAAAGCGGTGCCATATCGCCCGCATGGTACGGGTGTTCACACATATTCGGGTTATAATGTCCCTTTGTGTCTGCAAACTGATCGTCTTCGTTTCCTGTGCACGAGGTGCCCTCATGAATATGAAACGCAAAAATCGGGTTGCCGCACTTTTCCTCGGATGTCGGCAAACCGTAAATGTCGGCTACAACAACCACCCCCATCGGAACCTCATAAAAACGCACCGTCCCGTTTATTTCGGGATAGGAGTTGCCCCCTTGGATTACCGCGACAGCCGACGGCAGACGTGAAAAAAGTTTTGCATAATCGATATAACCGATATTTCTTCTCATAAATTACCTCTTTTCGTTTTTTAACAGTATATGTAATAAAACGAAAACAGACAGAAGGTTTTCAGAAAACTTTTCCGTCCTTCAATGCTTCAAGCATTATCTCGGCACTCTTCACATTTGTGGCAAGCGGTATGCACTGTACGTCGCAAAGGCGCAAAAGTGCGGAGACATCCGGCTCATGCGGCTGAGATGTGAGCGGATCGCGCAGGAATATTATCAGGTCCAGTTTCCCCTCTGCAACCATGGAGCCTATCTGCTGATCTCCCCCGAGAGGTCCGCTTTTCATTCTTATTATCGGGAGCCCCGTCTCTCCCATAACCAGAGTCCCCGTTGTTCCGGTTGCGTAAAGTTCGTGCTTTGCAAGCGTGTCCTTATATTTTATCGCAAGGTTTATCATATCGTTTTTCTTTTTGTCATGTGCTATAAGAGCAATTTTCATTTTTGATTTCCTTTCTTCTCTATCCTCTTATATGTCGCAACAAAGATTTATTTCCCTGTCGTTCGATTTATAAATTTTCCCGTTTGGCATTACTACTGTTTTTTCACAGTCACTCTCGTTTTTAACGGTAATTTCAAACACCCCGTCGGACTTTTTCCAGAACACAAACACATTTCCGCATATTGACGATACCGTTCCTTTGGCAAAATCCCTGCCATATATATATGGCTTTACGGTTATCGATTTCTTTTCCGGGTCGTCCGTTCTGACTCCCAAAACGGTAGCCGAAAACTCGTATATTGCAACTGCACCCCATGCATGACACTCACTCCGTGAAGCAACCGGAGTTTCCGGTACTGTCGTACAGTTAAGTTTCAGAAGATTTCTGTAGCTTTGCATCATTTCTTCGGTTCTTTCGTACATCCCGGCTTTTTCAAGAGCGCGAAAATACATATACGCAAATGCATAAGTGCTTTTTGCCGACACGTCAAGGGAGTTTTTCATTATCTGCGCCGCACGCTCGCCATTTGCAATTCCGGAGAGAACACACCAGGTCTGCATATGCTGGGAGTACTTTGTATGTGCAAGGTCGTCCGCATACATTCCCGCTTTTTCATCATAAAAATACTTCTCTGTACCTTTCGATATCTTTTCGGCAAGAGTTTTATATTCGTTTGCAACATCGCATCTTTTGCAGACTGTATTAAGCTTTGCGGCTATTCTCAAAAAGTAAACGAGCATGGAACTGTATATACCGATAGGTCCCTCTTTATATCCGAGCGGTACGCCGCCGTCGCATTTTCTTTTCTCATCATAAGTCCACGGCTCCGCCCAATCTATAAAGTTCCAATACTTGCTTTGCCCGACTATGTTTTTATCGGTCACAAGGTGTGAAAACCATTCGATAACTCCGTCTATTGCACGAAGGTGCTTTCTTACAAGCGCGACATCGCCGAATCGGATATAATGGGAATAAACCATAAATATAAAATACAGTTGAAAAGTCGGTATATGCTGGTCCGAAATGCACGGATAGCGCGATACCATAAGTCCGTCGGCATGCTGACACGCGGCAAAATCGTCCATTGCCTTTCTTGCAAGGCGGTCGTCATCGGTAAGCTGATAATTGAATATCATCTGAAGAGACGTATCCATGGCGTATTGAAGTTGCTCGTAATACGGACAGTCCTCATAGGTTTCGTGCATACAGCGCTTTAAGGTGCGAACACTTATCTCAAAAAGTTTATTGTCGTCCTCTCTGCCGAAATCATAGTCGTCCCTTACCTCCATAGGATAGTTGACCTCGAGGAATCTGTCGAGTTTTACCGACACGTCCCCCTCCGTTTCCACACGGATAAACCTGAAAGTGCGGAACCAGAACGGCTCGAAAACGCATTCCCCGTCAACCGTTACAACATCCTCGGTAGTTCTTTCGAAGCCGAGGGATCTGTCGCATCTGTCAGCCTTGATTTTCGGGTCCTGTGAACCAAAACACTCAAAATAGTAAATATGCGCTGTTCCCTTACCATTTATCTTAAAGCGCGGAAATCCGAAGGTAAGGTAGGAGGCGTCGAAATATTCGCCGTCAAAGCTTACATCCTTCTCTTCCATAGTCAGATTCGGTATAGGCCTTTTATAAAGGAACAGCTCCGATGTAATGCCCCACCAATAATGGTCGGTCTCCTCGTCGTCAGCATTACCGAGCGATACAACAGGTTTGAAAACAAGATTTTCACAAGCCGGATAAATAACCTTTTCCGTAAATGCGGCGGAATTTATCGGTCTTATCTCAGAAGCCGGCTTCTCAGCGCATCTCCAGGTATCGCATGAGCGCATACCGGTGCCGCCCGCATGGAGTTCAAAGCAAAGCGCCGCCATCCCTTTGCGCAAAACGCCCTCAACGGCGCTCCATCTGCCGTCAACAGACGGAGATGATAGTTTCAATACCTCGACAAGTATCTCGTTTTCGCCGTTTCTGATATATTTTGTTACATCAATGGTATCGACAAACATTTTTTCTCTCGTGCCTTTGCACGGTCCGAAAGCGCAAAACTCGCCGTTTATGTAAAGTTTATATCTTGACTGTGCGGAGATTCTGCAAATTGCTTTTCCCTCTCTTTTGCACTTCACGGTTTTTTTAAAATAGTAAATTCCATTGCCTGACCCGGACTTTTTCGGGGCAATCCATTCTGCTTTTTTCATCTTCTGACCTCTTTAATGTAAGACTTCACACACATACATCCTGTGGAAATCACCGTCTTTATAATTCGACATGGGAGATAAATCGTTGAAGCATTCCTTTTTTATATCGTCGGAATAAAGTTTTTTGAGTCTGAGCGTTATTTCGGCATCGTCAAAAATAATAAACCCGTTCTCTTCCGAATACGAAAGATTGCAATCCTTTATTTTATCAGTATCCCTGCCCGATTTTGTGCCGCAGTATGATAAAGTCCCTTTGCGCTCCTTGCCGAAAAACGAAAGCGTGAATTTGTCCTCGCTCTCGCAAAAGCCATAGGTAAATCTGCTCGGACGGACGAAAACAAAGCACACCTCTTTCCCCCAAAGAACTCCGAACCCGCCCCATGAAACAGTCATTGCGTTTACTCTGTTTCCATGCTTTACACATAACAGTGCGGACTCCGATATTCTCTTTGCAAGGTTATCGTTTATCTCCGAAATTTTCAAAAAAATCACCTCTCTTTGTATATTATATATTATTGCCGCTTGTGCCGTCAATACGAAAATAATAAGAATTTCAATTTTTCTCTTGACATTGTCACCTGTATATTATAAAATTATTATATGTAGAAGTGCAACGGTTCGACACCGTTTTTTACATAATTTAAGAAAAATCAACATAGGAGGTATAAAGCATGCATATCGAATGGATATTCGGTATAGTCGGCGTTGCTTTGGGTATTATTATCGGCATTATAGCCGGTATTCTTATAAGAAAAAGAGTTGCGGAAAAGCAGATAGGTTCTGCCGAAAATCAGGCAAAGAAATTGCTTGAGGACGCAATAAAAGCCGCCGAAACAAAGCGCAAAGAAACGTTACTTGAGGCAAAAGAAGAAATTCTTGCCGCCAAGAACGATTTTGAAACCGAAGTAAAAGAAAGGCGCAGTGAACTCACGCGTCAGGAAATGAGGCTCTCTTCAAAAGAAGAAAATCTCGATAAGAAGTCCGACGCAATGGAAAAGAAGGAGGAGGCGCTCGCAAAGAAAATCAAGGAGAACGAAGAACTCGGAGAAAAAATCAAAAACATAAGAGAAGAACAGTTCAAACTTCTCGAAAAGATTTCCGGGTACAGTGTTGAAGAGGCAAGAGCTCTCCTTATCAGGAATCTTGAGGACGAGGTAAAGTACGAACAGGCCCAGAAACTTATAGAACTTGAAGAGGAGTTCAAAGAAGAGGCAGATGAGAAGGCAAAGAACATAATTTCTCTTGCTATTGCAAAATGTGCGGCTGAGCATGTAGCCGAAGCCACCATATCCGTCGTAAATCTTCCCAATGATGAAATGAAGGGCAGAATTATAGGGCGCGAGGGCAGAAATGTTCGCTCAATTGAAAATCTCACGGGTGTTGAACTTATAATAGACGACACTCCCGAGGCAATAACCATTTCAGGATTTGATCCCGTCCGCCGTGAAATTGCAAGAATTGCGATAGAGAAACTTATATCCGACGGGCGCATTCATCCTACGAGAATAGAAGAAACGGTTGAAAAAGCTAAGAAAGAAGTTGAAACTTCGATAAAGCAAGCCGGAGACAAAGCCGTGTTTGAGGTCGGAGTCCACGGGCTTAACATAGAGCTCGTAAAACTTCTCGGTCGTCTTAAATACAGAACGAGTTACGGTCAGAATGTGCTTAACCACTCAATAGAGGTTGCCGAGCTTGCCGGAGTTATGGCTGCCGAACTCGGCGCTGATGTAACGCTCGCAAAGAGAGCGGGGCTTCTCCACGATATAGGAAAGGCTCTTACCGCAGAGGTTGAAGGTTCTCATGTACAGATAGGCGTAGACATTGCGAAGAAGTATAAAGAGTCCAAGGAGGTTATCCATGCCATTGAGGCTCATCACGGCGATGTTGAACCGCAGACGATAATAGCCGTATTGGTACAGGCTGCCGACGCAATATCGGCTGCAAGACCCGGCGCACGCAGAGAAAATCTTGAAAATTATATAAAGAGACTTGAAAAACTCGAAGAGATAGCAAAGAGTTTTGAAGGAGTTGAAAAGACGTTTGCCATTCAGGCGGGGAGAGAAATACGCATCATGGTAAAACCCGAACAGATAAACGACGAAAAGATGGCGCTTGTCGCACGCGATATAGTAAAGAAGATAGAATCCGAGCTTGAATATCCCGGCCAGATAAAGGTAAATCTCATAAGGGAAAGCCGATTCGTAGACTACGCAAAGTAAATATTAAGATTAAATGGGCTTGCACAGACCGAAATTTGTGCAAGTCTTTTTATATTATTCTTTTTTGACTTCTCTTTTCATATAATAAAGAGGAAAGAGGGGATGGAAATGAAAAAATCGCTTTTATGCGTCGCTGTGCTTTTTGCACTTGTTTTCGGTATTTCCTGCACGCAGGAAAGGCGGTACGGTATCCTTGACTATCAGGAAAACGATATAACGGCAAACTGTACGGTAAACGGCAAATACGACGTTACGATAGTGAGCAAAAAAGATTTTCAATCGCTCTCTGTATTATCTCCCAAGGAACTTTGCGGAGTCTGCTTTGAGTATAACGGGAACGAATGTTATGCCGTATCCGGCGATATAAGGATACCTTTTGAAAAGGAAAAACTAAAAGGGATATTTGCTCTCATAGGCATATTTGACCTCGACGAACAATGCGTGAAAACCGTCAGAAGCGAAGGCGTGGACGGGACGCTTTCATTTGAGAACTCCCTAGGCACATACATTATGACTTTCGACGGAAACGGCATGCCTGAAAGAGCAAAAATAGAAAGCCCGGATTATACGTTTGATGTTACGATAAACTCGCTGAATATCGAAAAGAGAAATTAAAATAATATTTGAAGCCCCAAAAGAGCACAGACAAAAACGCCGCAGGCTGAAAACCTGCGGCATTTTTATTTTTTATTGTTGAACTTTATTTAACGAGTATATAGATAGGATTCTCCGATACGTTTACGGTAACTGTCTTATCCACAACATCAAGTTCAGTCTTTTTACCCTCGGTTGCTCCGTTGACATTTTCAACGAGAGTTGCTCCGTTTGCATTTATATTGAGCTTGAAATTATTGACTTTCGTACCGTCAGAGGTCGGGCACCAGAGCGCATACGCGATATCGCCGTCCGCGTTCTGATATTCATATATCCATACATCCGGTGTACCTGCGTCTATCTCTCTTACGAATGTATATCCGCCGAGAGTGTTCTTAAGAGTGTACACATAGAAGAACGAATCTTTTTTGGTTCCGTCGCGAGCGATAAGTCCGCAAGTACCATATTTTCCGACATTCGTATCCTCATTGACATGATCAGGTTCGCCAGTAAACATCGTAGCCTTATCTACACCGATAGCGGAAAGGATAAGGTAAGCCCTTACAAGCCACATTGCCTGTACCTGACGTCCTGTGTATTCTCCGTACGCATGGGCTGCGGTAGGCGCCACATAACTCTGCGCCGTATCCCAACCGAACTCGGTAAGCCATACCTCTTTTTCGGGATAGTACTTATCTCTGAAGTTTACAAGTTTGGACATAGCGTCCGCAAGGCCGAATTCCTCGGGGGATATACCGACCGTTATTTTTTGTCCGTTCATAACAAATGTTCTCGGGAAATATGTGTGAACATTGAATGCGTCCATAGCGACAGATCCGTCGGAACGGTTGGCTTTCATCCAGTAAACCATCGTTCCTACCATGACGTTCTGTATTCCCGCAACTCCCGCCATTGCAAGTTTGATATTGGGGTCTGCGTTCTTTCCGCCGAAGAAATATTCGCTATCTCTGAAATACTTCGAACCTATCGTCTTTACATGTCCGTCGTATGCCGCGGACGTAAGAGCGGCAAGCTGATATGCATTATATCCGCTGGCGTCCTCTCCATTAGGCTCATTTCCGAGTTCTATCCATGTGATACATTCCGTTCCCATTTTTGCATCTGTGCTTACGCGATTTTTTATTATTGTCGCAAGCGCGTCGGACGCGTTGCTGCCATATCTTGCGGCATAGTTGAATACAAACGCCGCATATCCGATATATGTTTCCGGATCAAATTTCTCGGAATAAGAAGCAATGTCCGTTTTGAGTTTACCGGTGGAAGGATCATATACGTGCGCTACCTCGTCCTTATCTCCCGCTTTCCACTGTAAGCATGGAACTACATTCAAGTAATTATCCACCCATGTGTTATAGTGGTTGTCTGTAAGTCCGTGAGGCGAAGCGAAAGTTACAAAACTCGTTGGGAAACTCTGATAAGAGTAGCTCCATCCAACATTATGATATTCACGTACAACGCCTGCAGGCATAAGTTTGGCAACATCGCAGTTTACAAGCGCACACATACCCATCATCTCACCCACGGTGGGAAGAGCGTGTGCCTTGGTGGTAACTATTGTGTCTCCTTCAGCGGTATAATATCCGTAAACAAGAACCTCTGTGGGTATTTCGCCGTTCTTGTATTCAAGGAGAATATACTGTACCTCTTTGCCTATGTCTATTCTGTTCCAGGAATTAGCCTTTGTGTCAGTTACCGTTTCAGAAGATGCGATCCATTCTTCCGGCTTGTCGTAACTTACCGTCTTATCCGACGTCCTTACGGTTATAGGATATGCATTCTGGCCGTAATAAACATATATGCACTCAACGTAAGTCTTATATTCAAGATCTATTACAGGCTTGAATACAATATTTGCGTGCTCTTCTGCCGGATTGTAAACCGCATCCTTTATGGTTTTGCCTTTATATGTCAAAGAATATCCGGACGAAGGAATAGTTCCTTTTTTGTTCAGAGGATCTGAAATATCCTGCTCGTCAAAAAGTTTTGACGCAAAGTCTCTGTTGACCTGACCGGCATATACGGCATTTACCTCACCGTAATTGACGGGTATTATCTCAAGTCCGCCGGCTCTTACGCACTCAACTTTGGTGCTTGCCCCGCCCGACTTTGCTCTTACGGCTATGTAATGCTTGTTTTCAGCATCTGCCGTAATGCCCTTGACGGTTATTTTCGCATATCCTTCGCCTGAGATTACCTGAGGATCTGCCTTTGTTGCACTGTCAAAGTTTTCGTCCGTAATTTCGGAATCCGAATACCTTACATCAAATTCAATATTCTCTCCGATTGTGTTTACCTTCAATGTAATAGAATCCGAAGAGATTTTTGTTATGCGGAGCCATCTCAATGATGGAGCGGATTTTGCCTCGGATGTATCCGGAGTTATGGGATTTATATCCTCCCCGCTTTCTTCTCCGGTATCTTTACCGGTATCTTTGCCCGTGTCTTTGCCGGTGTCTTTGCCCGTGTCATCGCCCGTTCCCGTATCCGTTTCGGTATCGTCCGGACCGGGTGTCAGAGTGCATGAACATGAAGTGATAATCGGTAAAAGCAGTAGAATCATCATGATAACGGCAATTACCGACAGCAATTTTCTTTTCATTTGATTTCCTCCGAAATTTTTATGCTGTTTATATAATACACTATATCACGAAAGATTTCAATAGTTTTGTACAAAATTTACAAATATTTTTTTATTAATAACTTTTTATTGATGTTGTTATCATATTTTTCGGGTTTTTTGAGGTCAGTCCGCATTATGCGTCTTTGCTTTTTCGTCCATTGTGTCATCCTTCTTCCTGCGGCGCAGGCTCGGGTGTCGGCGCCTCACCCTGACCCTGCTGTGTTGCGTCCGGTGCTTCTTGTGGAGTTTCCGATTGCATACGAGGCGCATTATCTGCACTCTCAGGCGGATTTTGCACGTTTATTTCGGGTAAAGGAGGAGAATAGAGATATTCAAAGCAATCGAATAAAAATGAAGTATCGTATCTTACACCCATTATATGTATTACCCTGAACGCTGCATAATTGTAGCTTGAAAGCGGTCTGTCAAGCGCGTCGTTTGAGTTTGCACATATGTAAATTTCTCCGTCTTCTATTTTGCTTATTATGAGCGTATGATAAAATGCACCGCTGGAATTCTGAAGCTGTATAATATCTCCTATCATTGCCTCCTCGATGGTAGCGTCCCTTCCATAAGGTCCCACACCCTCGTTGAAAATCATGAAATTGTAAAAATAATCAACTCCGGTCCACGATGCAGAGCGCCTGTTCGTAGAGAGATAATACCAACCGTAAACCGGCGTAAAATTCATAACGCAACTGCCTGCCAGAACGCACTGTGAAACAAAATTCGTACAGTTTCCGCCTATCCCCGCAAACGAGTAAAACAGCGGATTTCTCACAAAAGCGTATTTTCTTGCGTACATTACCGCTCTTTCCCTTATGTATTCTTTCTCAAGTATCATAAAACTACCTCCCGATAAATATATCTTATGTAAAAGGCGGTATTATGTGTCTGTCCACGCCTGCGGAGGTATAATGTTTTTTAATTCTTTTTCGGGAATTTTCTATACTTCATGGGGAGTTTTTGCGCTTTTGCTCTCCCTCGGAGTGATTTTCGTAAACGGCTTTACCGACGCGCCGAACGCCATAGCCTCACCTGTTTGCTCCGGTGCCGTCTCCATGAAAAGCGCATGTCTTATTTCCGCCGTGTTCAATTTCGGCGGCGTTTTTCTTATCTCAATTGTCAATTCCTCTGTTGCAGAATGCGTCTTTTCGCTTGCCGGATTTGACGGGCCTTTCGGCATATGTGCCTTTTGCGCTTCTTTTGCCTCGATTATAATTTTCGGAGTTGTAGCATGGTATTTTGGTATGCCCTCAAGCGAGAGCCACGCCATGATAGCCTCTCTTGCAGGCGCCTCGCTTGCGCTCCACGGCTCGTTTTCAACAGGTGAAAAATTTCTTCAAATCATTGTTTTTACGATACTCTCATCGCTTTTTGCCTTTGCTCTCTCATTCTTTTCGTCAAAACTTTTCAGAAAAGACAAGTTACCATACAGACAGTTGCAGGTTTTTACCTGTATCACCACCTCGTTTATGCACGGTGCGCAGGACGGTCAGAAATTTATAGGAATAATGCTCTTTCTTATAAATTCGGGTAAAGAGAGTATCGGTTTTTCCATCCCCGTGTCGCTTATTCTCACGGTTTCCGCAATAATGGCACTCGGCACGTCGCTCGGTGGAGGCAGGATAATAAAATCTCTCGGGGAAAATACTGTAAAGCTTGATTTCAGGCGCGGTTTTGTCTCGGATATATGCGCCTCCGTATCGCTTTTTATATCTTCCATTCTCGGTTTTCCCGTAAGTACGAGCAATATAAAAGCCTGCTCCGTAATAGGCGCAGGCGTTTCCGACCGCGAAAAAGTAAACAAAAAGACCGCCGCATCCGTTCTGGCAGTCTCCGTTATAACTTTTCCCGTGTGCTTTATGCTCGGGTACTTACTGACGCTTTTATTCGTATGTATATACTGAAAAATCGACACTTGAAAGGATATTTTATAAATTTTCCATGTCAAAGAGTTTAAATATTTCTCCGCTCGGCAAGGACTTAAAGATCATCTCTTTTTTGCTTGTCGGGTGCGTAAAAGTAATTTTGTAGGAGTGAAGCGCTATTTTGCCGTTATCCTTTGCTCCGTATTTTCCGTCACCGTACAGAACGTGTGAGCGGCTTGCAAACTGCGCCCTTATCTGATGCGTTCTCCCCGTAAAAAGTTTTACTTTTACAAGAGAAAGTGATTTTTCAACATCGGTTTCGAGAGTTCGGAATGCAAGTTTTGCTTCTTTTACCCCTGTGCGTGTCGAATTTACGACAAAGGTTTTGTTTTTTATCCTGTCGTGCCACAAAAGGTCCGTCATCTCTCCCACCGGCTCGGTAATTCCGTGAACGACGCAAAGATATTCCTTCTCAAACCGTTTCTCAAGTGAATTATCAGAGAAAAAAGCGGCGGAGTGTCTGTTTTTCGCATAGATCATAACGCCGTCAGTCGTTATATCAAGCCTGTGTACAGGATATATATCGCATCTGCAGCTTTGACGCAAAGCGTCAATCATATTTTCGCCTCCGCTTGACTGCGACGACACTCCGTACGGTTTTTCGCAAATGACAATATCCTCGTCCTCGTAATATATCTGCACGCTTTCTCCCCCTTACTTCTTCACTTTTCACTCTTCACTATTCACTCTTCACTTTTTCGGGCGACCGTTATTGCGGTCGCCCGAAAAGATTTATTTAATCTCTATTATTGATTCGTCCCACATAGAAGGCTTCTCATATCCGAGGAAGTTTACAACGGTTGCGGCAACGTCGGAAAGTCCGAATTTGCCATCGTCCGCCTTTACCGTGTATTTATCTTTGTAGAAATTGTCGTAAATGATAAACGGTACGGGATTCAACGTATGGCTCGTTTTAGCCTTGTAAGTGCCGTCAGCATTCTTTTTCAGGTTGCCCTTCTTGTCAAGTTCATACATTTCGTCGGCGTTTCCGTGGTCGGCGGTTATAAGCGCCACTCCGTGAAGTTCGTCAACGACGTCTATAATCCTCTTTAACTGAAGGTCAAGCGCCTCCATTGAACAACGTGTTGCCAAAAGGTTACCGGTATGTCCCACCATATCGCCATTCGGGAAGTTGACTCTCAGACAAGCGTATTTGCCACTCCTTAAGCACTCTATGAGCTTATCGGTTATCTCGGCGCATTTCATCCACGGTCTTTGTTCGAATGGAACAACGTCGGAGCGTATCTCTATATAAGTTTCGAGTTTTTCGTCAAACTTTCCGCTCCTGTTTCCGTTCCAGAAGTACGTCACGTGTCCGTATTTCTGCGTTTCGGAAATGGCAAGCTGTGAAATCCCGGTACCTGAGAGATATTCGCCCATTGTGTTCGTTATCTCCGGCGGATTTACAAGATACTTTGAGGGTATATGAAGATCTCCATCGTATTCGAGCATACCCGCATATACAACGCTCGGATAGCGTACCCTGTCAAACTTATCAAAATTCTTATCGTCAAACGCTTTGGATATTTCTATTGCACGGTCGCCTCTGAAATTGTAAAAAATCACGCTGTCTCCGTCGTTTATCGTGCCGACGGGTTTGCCGTCCTTTGCTATTACAAACGGAGGAAGATCCTGGTCTATTACCTTATATTCGTTTCTGTAAGCCTCTATTGCTTCCTTTGCGCTTGCAAACTGTCTGCCCTCGCCAAGCACGTGCGTCTTCCAGCCGAGCTCGACCATACCCCAGTTTGCCTCGTATCTGTCCATGGTGATAACCATTCTTCCGCCGCCCGACGCTATCATTACATCAAAGTCGGATGAGCGCAGAGAGTTAAGATACTCCTCAAAAGGATTTACATAATC